>JAESTG010000425.1 GCA_016763715.1 Flavobacteriaceae bacterium | reverse complement strand
CTGGACTTATCGACCTTCAAGCAGATACTTTTTCATTTAACGTAAATGGATTATCTGGCACTTTGATTATTGATTATAAACGCCCCATAGCTGGCACCAGCTCTTACGAAGTTTACTGTGTTGAAAACCCTGACATCAAAGCAGAGTTTATTGATCTAAATTCATGGAAAATAACCAATATTGATGGTACAAGTTACTATTTTAATAGAAAGGAAAAAACTCGGCATACTTTCTCTGGTAGTGGTCCCACAGGTCTTGAATATACAGAATTATATAACTCTGCATGGTTTCTTACCATGATTATTTCGCCGAATGGATTTGATCGATTTGACTTTGCCTACGGCCCTTCAGTAGAATGGGAAACATATAGTTCATTGAAAAACGCTAACGAAACTGTATTGTCTTATTATACTGGGTGTGCTAGTAATAATTCTACAACTGTTCCTGAAATTCCTGCACTTACAAAATATAAAAAAACACAGTTTTCTTTGACTAGTATATCGCATAATGGCATCGAAATTCTCACTACAGAACTAAACAATGAAACAACAAATCCAAGAGCCGATCATTCTGGAATGCGATATTTTGATAAAATTAAGATTAGAAATGAATTTACAGACCCTCTATTAATTATAGATTTTGACAATAATCATTATTTTAAGAGAACTCCAGGGCAGGTAAGCAATACTGACAATAATAGCCGTTTGATGCTTAAAGGAATGGATTTTTACAGAGAGTCAACAACCAATGATAAGAAGACTTATAGCTTTGAATACTTCAATCCTAATGGCGTTCCTTCGCGTAAAGAGAATTCGGTCGACTTTTGGGGCTATTGTAATGGTGTTGGCGCTATTGGAGGATCATTAGTGGCATATACTGATGAATTTCCTTCGGATTTGAATATTTCTGGGATAGATCGAAATTCCAATTTTTCACAAACATTGGATGGTAGCCTCAAGTCTATTACCTACCCCACAGGTGGAAAGACGACTTTCTTTTATGAGCCTCACAAAACAACCATTAATCCTGCTAACGCTCCTCAGGGTGTTGTAGGGGGCTTAAGAATTGCTAAACAGGAAACCGTTACACAGGACCCTTCCAGTTCACCATCTCAGGTTAAATATTATTACTACGGAGATATTGTAGCTGATGTCAATAACGACCCTTCAGCCATTACCATCAATTTTGTTAATAATACCGTAGAATCGTCGGGCATTGCACAGCAAGATATTATGTTCTCCGAAGTAAAGTCTGTACAACCGTTCTCGGATAATTGTGGAGGAAATAATATTCAGCAAAAATATTACCAATATGCTAAAAACAGAGCGATTCAATTACCAAATAATATTACCTATACTCATGTATCTGAAATTATCTTTAAAGGAAATGAGTTTCTAGGATGTACGGTTAATAAATTTTATAATGAATTGTACAATGGAGGCCAAGGTGTACCCGTCCGCCCCTATTATAATCAAAGTTTACTCAATGGAGAACTCAATCAAACTCAAGTATACGACAGTATGTTAAATCTGGTTCATCAGACCCTTAACACCTATGAAACCGACTTTCTCGGAGTACCCTCTGGATTTTCTGAGTATAATGGCATTTATTTGCATGCCAAACAAGTTATACCCTTGGAATCTGCGTGCAATATACATGGCGCTAATTTTAGTTACTATTCTGAAAGTGGTAGTAATTGTGCTTCGTATGGCGGGCAGTTTGCTGGTTCTGCCATCAACTATAAGGTTAACAAATATTCTTACGGCCAGTTTCACAAAAAGCTTTTGAGCTCTTCTACTAAAAGTTATGAAGCTAATTCCTATTTAGAAAAAACGACTAGTTATACTTATCAAGACCCTGTGGTTAGTCATTACTTTCCTATTGAGATTATTGGTACAGATAGTAAAGATCTTGAAAGCAAAACACAAATCACCTATGTTGCAGATTTGATTAACACCTCGAGTATCTTTGATATTTTACTAGAGCGAAATCAAATCTCGGAACCCATAGAGGTCAAAAAATACTATGATAATAATTTGATGTCGACCCAGAAAAAAAGTTTGGCCATTTTCAGCACTGCCAATCAAAATTCTCAAAGAGATATCATTCGTCCCTCCTCTATTGAAGTAGCTAAAGCCACGGATGGCCTTGAGACTAGGCGAATCTATCACTCATATGATTATTATGGAAATCTCACCGAGGTATCCAACCCCAATGGTACTCGTACCTACTACATTTGGGGATACAACGGAAAACATCTTTTGGCTGAAATAAAAAATAAACCCTCCAGTAGTATCCCACCTACAATCCAGAGTTATATAGATGCCCTAATAATCGCTTCCAATACCGAAAACACTCCTGGCGAAGAAGTTATCCTTCGCACACAATTGGATATACTTCGTAATTTTTCTGATTTCAATAAATCATTAGTGACTACATATACATACGACCCTGGTATTGGAGTCACCTCCGTTACAGACCCTCGAGGTTATGTAATGTTCTATGAATATGACCAGTACAATCGATTAGAATTTGTAAGAGATGTTGATAATAACCTCATAGGAAAAAACGAATATTCATACAGAGTAAATAACTAACCCTTAAAAAGAAAGACAATGAAAAAAGTATTTTTATTTGCCGCTATCGCATTGCTTCCTTTCTTAGGGACAGCACAAACTAAAGCTCAAAACTATATTAAATCAACAACTTATCAGGTGGCAACATCAGACACATTAGTAGCTGATGATGACAAAATAGAATCTATTACCTATGTGGATGGCTTGGGACGCCCTATGCAAAGTATAAGTACTCGTGCAGGAGGTAATCGGGAAAATATCGTGTCCTATATAGAATACGATGAACTAGGCATGCAACCCAAACAATATCTGCCTTGGGCAAGCAATGGACAAGTACCCGTTTCTTCGGCTTTAGATTTTATTTCTCCAGGGACATTAAGCAGCAGTATTGGAAGCTTCTATAATACCCCTAAATATGAAAACACTATAAATCCATACAGTGAGACCAGATATGAAAAGTCACCGTTGTTCCGACCCTTGGAACAAGCAGCTCCTGGAAATTCTTGGAAACTTGCAAATGGTCATACTATCAAATTTGATTATCAGCTTAATAACAATGTGGTCTATCAGTTCTCGGTAAATTTTAATAATGGGGATTACAGTGACCCCGAATTAGTTTATGACACCAACTATACTAATAATGAACTATTGGTTAGCGTCACCCGTGATGAAAACTGGCAAACTACAGATGGTATCCATGGTAAGACCTTTGAATTTAAAAATAAATCTGGACAGGTGGTTCTAAAAAGAACCTCCGTGGAGGACCCTTTTCAAGGGCCACAAAATGCAAATTATCACGACACCTATTATGTATATGATGACTATGGAAATTTAACTTATGTTCTGTCTCCTGAAGCCTCCGATAATATCTTAAATGGATCCAGTATCAACCAAGGTGTTTTGAATAATTTGGGCTATCAATACAAATACGATCGTCGCAACCGCCTTGTATGGAAAAAACTCCCTGGCAAAGGGTTTGAAGTCATTATTTATGATACCCAAGACAGACCTATTCTAACCCAAGATGCACTCATGAGAGCAGCAAATCCATATAAGTATCTTTTTACCAAATACGACTGTTTGGGAAGAGTAGCTTACACTGGTTTTCATATCTCTAGCTATACATTATATACCGATGTGCAAAACGATGTGCCAAATGTTAGTAATTGTGAAGTGATGCCATCCAATAGTGGACTCGTAGGAGATACTCAAATGTATTACACCAATACTGCCTACCCATCAACTTCCTTAGAGATTCTCACGATAAATTATTACGATACCCATGTAGACTATACAGGGCTTACTCGTCCCACCAACATATATGGAGTAAATCCTTCCTTTACCGATACCCAAGGATTACCAACCGTTTCTAAAGTGCGTGTATTGGGAACCAACGATTAGATTACTTCCCTTTCTGAATATGACCTAAAAGGAAGAGCCGTTTATGTTGCTTCCAAAAATGATTATCTCAATACCACCGATACTTCTTCTTCCGACTTGGATTTTGTTGGCAAACCAATAGAGGCTACCTCCACTCACGATAAATCTGGAAATGCAACCATCACCATTATAGATTATTTTACCTATGACCAAACTGGGCGTTTGATATCTCAAAAACAAAAAATTGAAAATGAACCCTTACAGCTTATCGCTATAAACTATTATGATGAGCTAGGTCAATTAGTACAAAAGGATGTGGGTGGGGAAACATTTTTAAATGGATACACCGCAATAATAAATGCAGATGTTAGCTATGACGGTATTATAACTCGAACCACTGATGGGCCACCAAGCTGGACTTCTGGAGCAAAAACCAAAGGTGAGATTATGACTGATGGAGGGATACAATATACTTATAACAATCCAAATGAAGACAAAGCTGTGAGAGTAGGACTGGAAAAAACCAACTCCTCCTCCCTGAGCTGGGCAGATTTTGACTATGCCATCTTTCATTTAATTACAGATACCGATAATGACGGGAGTAAAAATCTTCAGGTAATAATCAACAATGGACTACCCATAAATGTATCGGAAGAGTACGACCATGGAGATACCTTTTCTATTGAGCGGGTAGGATCACAAATACAGTTTAAAAAGAACGGTGGAACTCCCTTTTATACTTATAGCGAACCTTTGGGAACAGGAACCTCCATGGTGGGAAAAGCTTCGCTGTTTTTTGGGCATGCATCCATTACCAATTTTGAACTCTTTGGAAGCGCTATCGATACCAAGCTTCAAAGTATTGATTATAAATATAACATTAGAGGATGGCTTACCGATATAAATAATATAGAAGACCTTACTATCACTCCTAGATTGTCTAACTTTAGAATCAATTATAAT
>JAESTG010000030.1 GCA_016763715.1 Flavobacteriaceae bacterium | reverse complement strand
CGATCTGCAATAATTTTGGGGTCTTTTGATAGCGACCCAATAAAACTGACTGATTTACCTAAAGACACAGCAGAATTCTTTATGAAAGCCCCCAGTAGTTCCGTTTTAGAATTTGTGCTTTCCCCAAAGAACTTGCTTGTAGAAGGTGACGCTGAATACATACTTATGGAAGCTCTGCACACTAAAGTAACCGGCACTAACTTAGCAGAATCTGGATTGAGTGTTATTTCTGTTGGAGGGCTTAGTTTTCCGAGATACTTGGATATTGCTAAACTTGTCAAGTCAAGAGTTGCAGTGTTAACGGACAATGATCACGACATTCAAACTTCAATTACTGATCGATATGAAAAATACGATGCGGATGAAAACCTCGAGGTTTTTTATGACGACGATATCACTCGAAGCACTTTCGAGATATGTTTCTACCAAGACAATACGGCAATTTGTGACGAACTGTTTTCTGAAGGTAGAAAAACACTAACCGTACAAGAGTACATGCTCAAAAATAAATCAAAGGTGGCTTTTGAAATATCCTCGAAGAAGGCAGCGGAGCTTGAAGTTCCTGATTACATCAATAAAGCAATCACATGGCTAAACAGCTGATATTTGCCGTTGCTGGATCAGGCAAAACAAAAACAATATTGGACGCTATATCAGAAGATAAGCGTTCGCTAATAATTACTCATACAAATGAAAACCTAAGGAGTTTAGAGCAAGGATTGATCGCGAAGTATGGATTTGTCCCCGACTTTGTTTGCTTGCAATCTTACTTTTCATTTCTTTACAAGTTTTGTTTTAGGCCCATTTTCTCGTACAAACTGAGAGACCATTCCTACACGTGGAAATTGCCAAATGTTTTTCCGGGAAAAAGTAACCCAAAGCATTACATGACAAGCAACCGTTATATGTATGGCAACCGTGTGGCAAAGTTCCTAATTGAACAAAATTCGATGGAGAGCATTAATAAAAGGTTGGCGAAATATTTTGACATTCTCTTTGTTGACGAAGTGCAGGATTTTGCTGCGAATGATTTCAATTTTATGATTGAAATTTCAAAGGCAACCATTGATATGCTTCTCGTTGGTGATTTCTATCAGCACACATTCGATACAAGTCGTGATGGCAATATAAGAAAAAATCTACATAAAAATGGTTCTGACGCGTATCTAAATGAATTTAAGAAAGTTGGGATCGATATTGACACTGAAACACTGAAGAAAACCCATAGGTGTAGTCCTACGATCTGCGAGTTTATCAGCGAAAAGATCGGAATCTCAATTCAAAGCAACCGAATAGATGAAACTGAAGTTATTTTGGTCGACGATTTGAAGATTGCTCAGGGATTATTTCATGATGACAGTAAGGTAAAATTATTCTTCCAAGAACATACAAAATATCCGTGCAATTCAAACAATTGGGGGAAATGCAAAGGACTCAATAAATACAATGACGTTTGCTTAGTCTTGAATGCCAAGTCGGCCAAATATTTCAAAGAAAATAGACTAGAAGAACTCCCTGACTCTACAAGAAACAAGCTGTATGTTGCCTGCTCCCGAGCAAGAGGAGATCTATATATTATGGAAGAAAAACACCTTAAGGAATTTAAGGTATTAGATGAAGGTTGATCCGCTTTGTAACTGGCGAATTGAAATCCACATCTGATGTGCATATTATTTTTCCATCCTAAATTTAGTATATCAATCAGAGATGAAATCTAAATTTCCAGAAAGCCTATCCGATTTTTCTGAATGTAAAATGTCAATAAATTCCTCAATGTGCTGCTCCCGCACTTCCTGTGGTCTTCGAGAAGTGTGTTGATGAGGGTCACCAGCAGTGACAGCCAACACATTTTTGGCTGCCATCAACCAATTAACTGGCTCAAGATATACATTTTTGCCAGTAACAATACGGTTCGAGGTGAACAATTGCACAAACTCGCGTTTCCGAGCTGGTTTTGCTATTTCATAGCTATAGGCAAGAGATTTTAGCAGTTCGAGAAATTGACGTACTCTGTCTGGAGTAAGTCTATTTTCCGCTGCTCTTTGCTGTTCTTCTTGCAGCCTAGCTTTTTCCAAAAGTAATTCCTGCTTACGTTTATTAAATCCATCCTTGTCAATTATTTGCTCAATGGCAGCGTCTTCAAGCTTTGCCATACGCTCGTCAATTTGCGAAAGTTGCAATGCATAACCTTTCCTTGTCTTTGTGGTGCCACGTTTTTCAATCCACAGCTTCACTTCTTGATATAACTTTGCAGCATATTCCTCAGGAAGCGCCAATGTGGAAAACATACTTTGTACTCGTTTCTCAATACATTCCTCACGCACAGTCTTGGTAGGACAAGACCGTGTCTGACATCGATAATACACATGCCCCTTTTGCTTTTCAGGCGTCATCGCAGCACTGCAATGCCCACAGCGAAACAATCCACGATAGTTATGGTTATGGCGAGTAACTTTCTTCCCACACCGTCCCGCACGAACACGCTGCACCGCATCAAATATAGATACAGATATCAATGGTTCATGTTTTCCATCAAATACCTCACCTGTAGTTTTAACGCGCATGACGCCACAATAAAATGGATTACCCAACATTGTTTCAATCCCATGCACCGAAAGTGGCTTTCCTTTCTTATTGCGCAAACCAAGCTCATCCATTTCCTTTTGCAATGAACGAAGTGAATGCTGGCCACTTGCATAGAGATCAAAAGCCAATGACACCAACTCTGCTTTTAGTGGGTCATGCGTTTTCAGTTCACCACCGCCATTATCTAAATATCCAATAGGTGCATTGAACGGATACAATCCCTGCTTCAATCGACCCCACATGCCCTTGATGCATTCCTCACGGAGATTACGAATGTAGTCAGCAGCTATTACTGCCTGAATATCCGCTGACAATCGCCCACCGCGTGAACGAAAATCCAAACTCTCCGTAGCAAAATGTACATCAATCCCCGCATCAGAGAGTTCACCAATACGCGCCCAGTCTCTAAAGTTACGTGCTGAACGATCAATCTTATGCATAACGACACCATCAGCTTTGTTGGCACGAAGCGCTTTCAACATTGCAGAAAATATAGGTCGCCCAGCCTTGGCAGCAGTCTGCTTTT
>JAESTG010000424.1 GCA_016763715.1 Flavobacteriaceae bacterium | reverse complement strand
GGCATGATTAATTAGAAATAAGGCGTTAGCAACCTAATTCGAATACTATGATTAAAAGATATTGGCAAAAAGGGCGAAAGCAAAAGGTCTTCACTATTGTAGGTGGTTTCATTCTGCTTATTTTATTATTTGCATTGCGTGACGACTACCAGCCAGCTCTGCCGTTTCTTCGAAAATTTGTATTCCTTACTTTAGTGGCAGTTCTCTTTTTGTGGTTTACGCTTTCCAGGTTTAGAAAATCTCCCAGTACTGGACGCCGTTTGCTCATCCTTGTTGGCATCGTAGCCTTCTTTGCTACTGGCTGGTATTTTGGAGCCAGACTACAGCTATATCAATTTATGCAGAGCTACAATGTTTTTACCGACCTCAATCGCATAGAAATTCACGAACTACCCTTAACCCAAAACGAACGCATTCAGCCCTTTAATAATATTGTGACAATGGCCTATGAGTCTATTGGAGAAACGCAAGAGATATCATTACCGCAATTGGTGCGTGTAGATTCTACCAATCAATGGACCATGGCAGTGCAACCTTCCAGAGAATACTCATGGCAACGAATGAATGATAATGTAGAAGAACTATTTACCGTAGAAAGCACTTCACCATTCCCTAGATTTTCTGGGGACAACCGTATTCCTGTGACCTTTTCTATTGGGGAGTCACTTGCTTTTAGTAGAAATACTTACAATGCTGTGGTGCAACGCTTCAACTTTTTTAGGTTATTTACCCATGAACCTAGTGATGTTTTTATATGAAAGATGATTCTGGGAAATGGGTTCAAGTAGTGAGCTTAATTAAATGGAAAGGCTTCTTTTTTCCATACCCAAGTTACGGAGGTGTCATGATTATTGAACCTGGTGAGCATACAACCAAAGATTATTTTGAGCGTATTACCATCGGTAAAGGGACCTATATATCTCCTTCGGAAACAAAAAATTATCCGTTTCTAACACGACAAAATACACTTGCTGAAGAAGTTTCCCGCCTTCAAGCTCAGTCACTACAATTTTTAGGTGGTTTTACCGATCCACTTCCTTGGAATATGCAAACAGCAGTAAAGATTCCTGATTTAATTGATGATGAAAATCAGCAGCCCTTTGTGACCGACTTCAATTTCGATACTATGAAAGAAGATGCTTATAGTGGTTTATACCATTGGTTTGGATTAGAACCTATAGGCGCAGAACGAACTAGCCTTTCCTTTAGCGTGATGATTCCTGCCGACGGAACAGACAAACTATTTTACTACAACCATGCTGCCAAGAAAGAAGGGTTGGCAGGAGTTTCAGCCATGCCTTTGAAAGTAGTCGAATCTAGAAAAGAATACGACTGGAGTGTCAACAAACCAGTCGAGTTTAGACCTTATATCAAAAAAATTGCGGGTAGAAAGCGGCTGTTTGTATTAAGTACCGTCACCGCCAAACGAGACGATAGCAAAAAATTTGATGGAGCAGCCACACCAGACCTGGCCTTAATTGATTGTGAATACCGAGATGTAATTTGGATTGACGCGAAACACCCATCGCAATGGGAAACTACTATTTTGGAACAACTCGGTGAAACTTGGAAGGCGGAAGAAGGGTTAAAAGATGAAGATATTTGGCCCAATCGTAAGGAAATAGATGTAATTCCAGTATTGGAAAATGATACAGTTATTCCTCGTTTTATAAGAGATACTACGGGAATTATGGGAGACTCTATTAACTACCTAAATGAAATTCAGAAAGATTCTACTAATTAACACCTCCATTCAAAAGAAAGACAAACTAGTTTGGCAACTATTTACAAAAAGAAATTCCAAACCAGTCCAAAACGTATTACTCCGTCTCGATAGGGATACCCTGGCGCCGCATAATGATTGTTCGTACTATTGAACAATTGATTGAAATGTTCATACTGAATATAAATTCTAGTTTGACGAATCTTAGCATTAAAGAAAAGATCTACTAAAGGGAAACCACCAAATTCCTGATTATTCTGAACATAGAATTCAGCTAAAACAGGATCATAACTATTCATATTATAAGTAGTGAAATACTTAAAAGTCACTCCCATTTGCATGAACAACGCTTTTTCAAACCACTCATCTTGATAATATAAAGTTTGACGTGTCACAATTTGGGGCACATTAAATACTTCTTCTCCACTGAGTGCTTGCTGAAACATAATGGTATTCATCAAGGCAAACTTGCGGTATTTAAATTCACGTTCGGCCTTTATTTTCAAATAATCAATACGCTCATTAAACTGTTGGGGTGTTGGGGTGCTATCATTTTCTTGAATCGTAAAATATGCATAATCGTCAATACCAGTGTAACTTACTGTGGCATTTAATAATTTCTTAGACAAAATCTCAAACTTGAGTTCCTGTGTCTTGACGTTTTCAAAATTGGTTTGCCAATTGTAATTTACATAGTCACTTTGATTCAGAAGTAAGTTGAAATTAGGAGCTACGCTGTGGATATTCACACTGGCTTTCACTTCATTATTTTCATCAAACGCATAAGACGCTGCTCCTGTAATAAAATTTCCATCCAAATTACCAGAAACATTGATGGCACCTTTTCCGAAGAGCTTAAAACCTTTGTACTCTTTTTCATAAGAAGCTCCCGCTTGAATCAGATTCCCTTTCAATCGATTGATGATAACTGCGTCATCCAATTGTAAAACAGAATTGTACCCATAATTATAATCGGTATAGCCAATAAATGCAGACACTTTACCAACGGTCGAATTGTCCAAGGTAGCCATTCCTTTAATCTGAAAATCTTCAAGTTTGGTCTTCTTTTTCAGGCTTCCTGTAAGATAGGATTCCCCAAAGCCATCAAAAGGTTCGGTTTGACGATATTCGTAAAAACGATCTTCATAACTAATGGAATTCCCTATGGTAAGTATATTATATTCTAGGCTATCTCGTTTCCGAATTAATTCATATTCTTGGATTCCGAAGAAACGCAGGCCTTCCAATTTATTCTCTGCATCTTCAAAGTTTACATCCAATCGGCCGCGATCTTCAAACTCGGATTCGTTTGCTTCAAATAAAGCAATGGAAGTGGCTGTCAAACCACCATTCTCTTTATTGAGCACATCTTGGGCAGTCATATGCGTCCTAATGTTATAGCGCTTATTTTTAGTATTGTAATTGGACGTAAAGCGTAAGTTTCCTGTACTTGACAAGTTATTTTGATATTGCCCCAAAGATCGCACACCTTTATAGGCAACCGAAAAATTGAATTGCTCACTAGTATTTACCGTAAAAAAAGCATCCAACTGTTGTCCTTGATTAAAAGCCGTTTTAAAATACAATTCTGTAAGCGGTGTTGGAACATGATAATAGAAAATATCATCTACATCTGCATAGTTGAGATGGTGTGCTTGGGCGGCAAACTTAGGCAGTAAATCCATGTCATCAAACGAATATGCCAGCGAGTTATAGGTTTGCCCAACGTTGGCAAAAGGCAATAACTCAAAGTCATCTCTTCTCAAGTAATTAAACTTATAGGCCTTTGCAATGGTAAGTGTGGTGTCCAAATAGGTCGTGTCACGATCTATCGTTATTATTTTATACAAATCTATGGGTGGC
>JAESTG010000423.1 GCA_016763715.1 Flavobacteriaceae bacterium | reverse complement strand
GGTGAGAGAAATAATTTCTTCTTTTTTATACTGAAGTGTTTGTTGCTTGAACAAAAATTGATAGTGACCAATGGACATTTCTAAGGCTTCTCCCTGTTGGTTGGTTTGGAGTAGATTCTTAATCCGAACAATTAACTCCTCCATACTGAAGGGTTTCTTTAAATAGTCATTTCCACCAAGGGTAAACCCTTCTACGACATCTTGAGTTTGAGACTTGGCCGTGAGGAAAATAATTGGAATATGAGCATCCTGCATTCGTATTTCTCTGGCAAGGGTAAAGCCGTCTTTTTTAGGCATCATGACATCCAAAATGAGCAATTGAGGCTTCTCTTTATAATAAGTTTCTAACGCCACAGCTCCATCGGGGCATAAATGTACTGTAAACCCCTTTGTTTCTAAGCTTTCTTTGACAATTTGCCCCAAGGCTGCTTCGTCTTCTGCAAGTAGTATTTTGGTGAGACTATCCATGAGGAAGTGAGATGTTAAATTGAGTATTTGGTTTTATAGACAGTGAGATACTTCCTTTATGTTTTTCAATAATCTTTTTTGAATAGTACAGACCAATACCAAAGCCTTTTTCATCGTGTGTATTGCCCTTGGGAACGCGATAGAATTTTTCAAAAATCTGTTTTTTCTGAGCTTCGGTTAATGAATTGCCACTGTCATTAATAGAAATATGTATCCTGTCTTTGTCTTTTTTAATTTTCACTGAAATATCTTCGCCTCCATACTTAATAGCGTTGTCCACAATATTATTGATGGCATTTTCGAAATGAAATATATCAATGGGAAAATAAATTTCTTCTTCCGAAGTGCTAAAAGTAATGGTCTTATTTCCTACTGAAAAAGCCTCTTTCTGAGAAGCCTTCCGAAGTAACTCTACTAAATTATTCGGTTCAAAATTAAGCTGGAGCTTTTCACTGTCTAAGGTGGCGGTTTCCAATAATTTCTCAACCATCATATTCAATTTATCCACTTGCTCTCCCGATATTTTTGCATACCGAAGGTTCTTTTCTGAATCGTTTTCGGCATTGAATTTTTGTATGGCTTCCATCGCAATGCCAATGGTGGCAATAGGCGTTTTAAACTCATGGGTGATATTACTAATAAGGTCGTTTTTAACCTCAGCCAATTGTTTTTGCTGTTTGATAATCTTCAGCAGATATAAAAGGCAAAAAATAACGCTGGCTACTAAAACAAAGGATAGGAAAATGCCAAGTAAATTTTTCTTTAACACGGCTAAGGTTACATTAGTGAAATGTGCTTTTAGGCTATTGTTGTGAAAAAAGTACGGCGATTTCGAGGTAGTTTCCATAGTTGCTTTTCGGATGATATCCGCTCGTAGAGTGTCGTTTTTTTCAAAAGTCTCCTTGTAACTTAAACCATAATCTACAGCAATGTTTTTACGATTCAATTCAGAAGTAAATAAGCTATCCACTTTGCTCAGGGAAAGTCGATCTTCAGAAATAGAAATAATGATTTTTGAAGAGAGCTCCGTAATTGGGTTTTTAGAAGATCGAATAAACTCAAAGATGGAATTGTTTGCTTTTTCAATTGATGAACTATCAATAATGGCAATATTAAAGTCAATACTATCGGAAGTAAAAGACTGAAGTATGGTCATGCTTTCTGGGAATCTTCGATTGCTATCTCGATGTGTCCAAACAGAATCGCCAAATTTAAGAATGTTATTTCCCTGTATCTGTATGCTTTGACCTAGATTTACAGTATCCATAATTGTACGAAAGGGGCTTTTGGTGGCCAATTCTGTAAAATACTGATCGACGGCATTGTCTAAGCTGGTTTGTACATCATTGATTAGTTGCTGTTTCCCCGCTTGGTAATTTTTATAAGTCCAATATACCTGAATACAGAGCGTGGCAAGAATAACTAAGCTAATAAAATATAATATGCTCTTGTATTTAAAAGGGTTCATGAATTCAAAGTACTACCTTAATTAGTTGTCTGCCAAATGACTTAACATTCGTTAACACTGGTTAACTTTAAAAAACACAACTCCTTTGCATCTTTGTAGTGTAGAATTTGAAAACAAAAATTATGAAATTAGTAGTACAGTTTAGTTTGGTTATAACCTTCTTATTTTCGGCATCAAGCTATGCACAAAAATTTGAGGGGATTGCTACGTACAAGACCCAACGAAAAATGAATATTCAATTGGACAGTAGTCAAGTAGACAATGGCATGAAAGACCAAATCATTGCTATGATGAAAAAACAATTTGAAAAAGAATACACCCTAGATTTTACGCAAGATGAATCTGTATATAAAGAAGTGGAGAAGTTAGATAGCCCTAGTGGTATGGGTAATGGCATGGGATTTCAAGTGCAAATTGTTGGCGATGGTGCTGGAGATGTCCTCTATAAAAACATAAGAGAGAATCGCTTTGTGAATCAGAATGAGTCGTTTAGCAAGCAGTTCTTAATTAAAGACAAGATTGTTGCTAGAGAATGGAAAATGGAAAAAGAAACAAAGAATATAGGGAACTATGCTTGCTTTAAGGCTTCTTATACATATGAACGTCCCGCAGCAGTGGCGCGTGTGATGACTTTTTCATCTAACGACGATGAGAAGAAAAAGAAGAAGAGCCCGTAGAAGAAATGGAGACAGTTACGGTTACCGCTTGGTATACTCCTCAAATACCAGTAAAAAATGGGCCTAGTCAGTACAATGGCCTTCCTGGGCTTATCCTTGAATTAAACGATGGTGATTTAACTATACTTTGTAGTAAGGTTGTTTTAAACCCAAAGAGTGGTTTGGATATTAAAGAACCCAAAGGAGGTAAGGTAGTGACTCAAGAAAAGTTTGACCAGATTATGGAAAAGAAGATGCAGGAAATGGAAGAGCAGTTTAAGAGTGATGGACGTAGAGGAGGAGATGGCAGCAGTTTTGAAATAAGAATTGGCGGATAGGTTATGCTACATGGATTGCCGTGGGTACTAGAGTTTTGTTTTATATAATGAAACCTTTATAAAAATGTATGGTCTAAGGATATTATAATAACTTTGAGAGAACAAAATCCTTGACTATGAAAAATATATTCTTACTCGCAACAGTTTTATTTTCTGTTGTAAGCATTGCCCAAAATATAAGTGGAAAGGCTTATTATGAATCTAAAACTACAGTCGATATGAGCAATTGGGGTGGGAGAGAGATGAGTGAAGACCAAAAACGGCAGATTGCGGAACGTATGAAGAGTATGTTGGAGAAAACCTATATTCTTACATTTAGTGGAAACGAATCCATTTATAAAGAACAAGAGAAATTAGAAACAGGTGCTGGTAGAGGTTTCGGTATGATGATGAATAGTTTTTCTGCAGGAAAACAATACAAGAATTTAGAAACAAATCAAATTTTGGAGGAACGGGAGTTCTTCGGGAAACAATTTCTGGTGAATGATACCATTACCAATCTACAATGGGTCGTTGGAAAAGAATCCAAGCAAATTGGGCAGTATCTGGTCATAAAGGCAACGGCGATGAAGGCCGTGGATCCAAACGATTTTAGTATGGCGCGTCGTCGTAATAGAAATAATGATAAAGAGAAAAAGGAAGGCAAAGAAGTTGTAGATAGTACCAAGGTAGCTGATCCATTTGATGAAATTGAAGTTCCGAAGGAGATCTTAGTAACAGCGTGGTTCACGCCACAGATACCAGTAAAAAATGGACCTGGAGAATATGCTGGATTGCCAGGTCTTATTTTGGAAATGAACATTGACAGAACGACGATTCTTTGTTCAAAAATTGTTATTAATCCAAAGGAAGCCGATAAAATTGAAGCACCAGACAAGGGAAAAGAAGTGTCTCGTGAAGAGTATAATAAAATTATTAAAGAGAAAATGGATGAAATGCGTGAAAACTGGAGAGGCGGTAACGGTAGACGTGGCGGCGGTAGAAGGTTTGGCGGATAGATTTTCTTACATACAATTCCTCGCGTTTTCATCATGGAAACATAATTGGTTAAGCGGAGGGCTACATCAATCAAAATTATGAAAAACCTACTATGGATTGCGGTTTTAATATGCACCGCATCAGTTTCTGCACAAACAATTAAAGTTCGTGGAACAATCAAAGATTCTATTGGAAATCCGTTGGAATTTGCCAATGTTATTGCCACGGTTCAGTCAAATGGCGATATCGAATCTTATGCAATTACCAATGGAGAAGGCCAATTTCAACTTGACCTTTCAAAAAATAATACATATGTGTTGAAAGCAAGCTTTTTAGGTTATACGATGTCTGAAAAAGTACTAACCGTAGCAGAAGATGCAGAAAATATGAACGAAGATTTTATCTTAAACTCTTCGGCAGAGCAGCTTGATGATGTCGAATTGGTTTTTGAAATGCCAGTGACCGTTAGGGGAGATACCATAGTTTACAATGCAGACTCGTTCAATCGAGGGGATGAGAGAAAGTTGGGAGATGTGTTGAAAAACCTACCCGGTGTTGAGGTTAATGAGGATGGTGAAATTGAAATTGAAGGAAAGACGGTTACCAAGGTTATGATAGAGGGGAAGGACTTTTTTGATGGAGATTCAAAGTTGGCAACCAAGAACATTCCTGCAGATGCTGTAGATAAGATAGAAGTTCTTCGGAATTATAACGAGGTTGGTCAGATGCGTGGTCTTGGAAATGATAGTGATAATATTGCGATTAACATTAAACTAAAAGAAGGGAAAAAGAATTTTTGGTTTGGTGAAGTGACTGCTGGAATAGGAATGGACGATGATGAAGATGCCCGTTATTTAGTACATCCAAAATTGTTCTATTACAGTCCTAAATATAGTATCAACCTTATTACCGATTTCAATGACATTGGAGAGGTGCCATTTACCTTTCGTGACTATTTCAATTTTACAGGTGGGTTTCGAAATTTTAATCGGGGTGGTGGAACCAATTTTAATATTAGAGAGGGCGATTTAGGTTTTGCTGTAGCTCAGAACAATAGAGCCAATGCTATAGACACTAAGTTTTTGGCAGGGAACTTCAGTTGGCGAGCTACCGAAAAATGGGATGTGAGCGGGTTGCCATTCTTAGTGATAACAAAACTAACATTGTAATGAATTCAATACGACAATACAACTTCACTGGAGTTGTCGAAAACAATAGTGACAATACAGAACAGCGAAGTGAGTTAGGCATGTTGAAATTGAGCAGTGTCTACAAACCGAATAGCAATTTTCAATTTGATTATGATGCACTTGTTAAAACATCGAAGCAAACCGAATCGGCCAACGTCTTATCTCAGGTTAATGGTGAAGATAATAATATTTTAGAGGGAAAGGAAAACACTCCTTCTTCTATTAATCAAAACATAAATGCATATTACACTTTGAATGACGATAACATTTTCGCGGGACAAGTTCAATATTTGTGGCAGGACGAAGATCCTTTTTACAATGCAATAACCAAATTGCAGCCGTTTACAGGAATACTTCCTGTGGATACACTTCAGAATAGATATAATATAAATCAAGAGAAGAATATCAAAACCCATAAACTGGATGCAAAAATTGATTACTATTATGTACTAAATAACACTAGTAATATTAATGTTACTTTAGGTTCGACCTTCAGTAGTCAAAATTTCAATTCTAATATTTTCCAGTTGTTGAACAGCGGTAATCGTAATGAATTAAATGTGACACTTCCCATTGAAGGAACTACTCAGTCGTTGATTAACGATGTAGAGTATGGTTTTACAGATGCCTTTTTAGGAGTTCATTACAAGGTGAAGACAGGGAAATTTACTTTTACGCCTGGAGCAACTTTACACAATTATGGTATTAAGAACACTCAGTTTGGCACCACAGAGAAACAGAATCAATGCATGGTGCTGCCAGATGTGAACGCTATTTTCAATCTCAAAAAGAGTGAGAGCATCCGCTTTAATTACGATATCTCAGCTTCCTATTCAGATGTGAATGATTTTGCTGAAGCCTATGTTTTTAACAGTTATAATCGTTTGTTTAGAGGAAATCGATTTTTAGAAAACTCTTTATCGCAAAATTTCAATCTCTCTTATTTTAGCTTCAACCTTTTTAACTATACCAATGTAAGTGGATTTTTAAACTACAGCCGAACTGTGGATGGCATTAAGAGCGATACAAATATTATTACGATTAATCAAGTGACCACTCCTGTGAACATAAATAGTAATTTCCCAGATGAGACTTTTTCGGCTAGAGCACGCTTCAGTAAAAGAATTAAGAAAATCCAGTTTAGTGCTAACGGTAATTTGAGTTTGAATAAATCGAACAATATTATTGAGAATCGCATTTTTGACGATCAAGGGAATGTTACTAGCACAACAAAGGTTACCACCACAAGTGAAAGCTTTACACAAAATTACAGAGCGAGTGCGCGTAGTAGTTTTAGATATTGGCCAAATTTTGAGGTAGGATATAACTATTCGGTAAATAAATATGATAATGGTGGTTTAGAACAAACCTTTTTCACCAATAGACCTTTCGCTAATGTGGATGTCAATTTCTTGAAGCATTTTTCTTTGACCGCAAAGTGGGATCTTTATAACTATAGTGACAAGGCCAATACCGTTGAGAATGAGTATTCATTTATGAGTGCTACTTTATACTATCAAAAAGGAGATAGTCCTTGGGAGTTTTCCTTGCAAGGCACCAATTTACTTAATGTTGAATTTACCAATAACGATAGTTTTAACGACCAGTTTAATACCACCAATCAATATTTTGTATTACCACGTATCCTAATGTTTGTGGTGAAGTATGATTTGTAGAAGTTGGGTTTATCCTGAATAAAGCATACCATGTTTTTTGTATCTTTCTAAAAAACTTCGAGTATGCGTAATATATTCTTCGGAATTGTAATTGCTGTGGTAGTCGTTTTTGGACTACGGTATTTTGAGCATCGAAAGGATGCAACAGAACAATCGATTTTGATTCAGAATGAATTGAAGAACGTTAGTAAGTTGATAGTCGCAGAAGGCACCTACGCTCAAGTGTATACCTATGAGAATTTTAAAACCCTTTATTTTGATTTTCTTTTGGCCAAAAAGAAAGCACTAGTTGTTGTGAATGCTGAAGCATCTATTGCATATGATTTGAGTCAACTTGAAATTGAGGTTGATACGGATGCTAAGGAAGTGCGCATTACCAACATCCCAGAACCTGAACTTACCATTAATCCAAAAATTGAGTATTACGATGTGCAACAAGATTACCTTAATCTTTTTGATGAAGATGACTATAATAAAATACGTCAGGAAATAGAAGATTCCCTTCGGAAAACAATTCAAAGATCTCCCTTGGTAACCAATGCACAAAATCGATTCTTTTCGGAAATTCAGAAATTATTTATTCTTACCCATTCTATGGGTTGGACGCTTTACTTTGATGGCACTTTAACGGTGAATGAATCCGATTTGAAAAGTGTGAAATATTAAGTTTTCTTCCAATTTATGTTCCAATGGTTTTGACTGGATTATTCGAAAATGAGCTAACCTATTCTAAAACTATCTAAAGATTTGAATATCTTAAGATTAGCTGGATAGGGCGTGTACTCAAAGCAAATGGTAGTCCTTTTCCTACTTTTTATTTAAAATCAGGAACAATATTTCTTTCTTTTTTTAAATAAAATAAATTATTTGTAAAGCATTGTAATTCATTAACTTAAATTCGTTTTTTGATAAATAATATCGATGAAATACTCGAAAATATCGATGAAATACACAAATAAAATTATTTTAGGTTAAAAATATTTTACATTCGCGCACTTAACCTATTAAATTCTAATTATGCGAAAGATTACCTTAAGCCTGCTTCTGTTGGTTTTTACTTGTCTTGCATTTGGACAAACCACGACAACACAAAATTTCGACTTTACAAGTCTTAATGGTGGTTCAGATGGAAATGATCAAGTAACACTTACAGTCTCATCTGCAAGTTTTTCTATTACAAACTTCAGAGCCCGAATTATTAGTAATAACTATAATTATAACCCACACATTTTAGACGTTATTGCCCCCGATGGAACGGTCTATAATTTAGGTCCTGCCTTTGACGCTTCGGTCATTCCAGGGCCACAATTTGATTCAGGGGTCATCAGCGAGACTGGCGGTTCATGGAGAATCCGTGTCTTCGAGCCTGGTACGGCAACTGGAAATCTTTGCCGAGTTGAGTTTGAGTACACATTTATAGACAACCTTCCTACTGCTGTTTGTCAAAATATCACAGTTCAGTTAGATGCTACAGGAAATGTAAGTATCGTTGCTGCTGATGTAGATGGCGGTTCTAGTGATGTAGAAGGCCCAGTTACACTATCTGTGAGTACAAGTGCTTTTACTTGTGCTGATATAGGAACTAACAATGTTACTTTAACAGTAACTGACAGTGGAGGACAAACTGCAACCTGTGTAGCAGTAGTAACCGTAGAAGACAATGTAGCTCCAGTAGCAGTTTGTCAGAACATCACAGTTCAGTTGGATGCTACAGGAAATGTAAGTATCGTTGCTGCAGATGTGGATGGTGGTTCTAGTGATGCCTGTGGCGTTGCAAGTTTAGCTATCGATACAACATCTTTTACATGTGCTGAAGTAGGCACTAACAATGTTACTTTAACAGTAACTGATGCAAACGGAAACACAAGTACATGTGTGGCAGTAGTAACTGTAGAAGACAATGTAGCTCCAGTAGCAGTTTGTCAGAATATCACAGTTCAGTTAGATGTTACAGGAAATGTAAGTATCGTTGCTGCAGATGTGGATGGTGGATCAAGTGATGCCTGTGGCGTTGCAAGTTTATCTATCGATATATCAGCCTTTACATGTGCTGAAGTAGGCACTAACAATGTTACTTTAACAGTTACAGATGTAAACGGAAACACAAGTACCTGTGTAGCAGTAGTAACCGTAGAAGATAATGTAGCTCCAGTAGCAGTTTGTCAGAATATTACAGTTCAGTTAGATGCTACAGGAAATGTAAGTATCGTTGCTGCGGATGTAGATGGTGGTTCAACAGATGCTTGTGGTATTGCAAGTTTATCTATCGATATATCAGCTTTTACCTGTGC
>JAESTG010000066.1 GCA_016763715.1 Flavobacteriaceae bacterium | reverse complement strand
TCGCCACCTGGGAATGGCCGAGCTATTTTGACCCGGCGACCAAGATGAAGGGCATCCGCCTCGACATCGCGGACTTCCGCACTAGTATTCAAATTTTACATGGTTCAGCAAATCCTATTGGAGGAAGATCTGCCCTATTGAAACTGAAATGGGGAGAAGATGTTGACGGTCTCATTTACGACAACAGTCCGAAATTCATAAAATTTGCCTTAGGTGAAAATGTAAAACAATCCAATTGGCAAAGCTTTGGCCGATTCCCACAAACAGGAATGGGTGTTGAACAACTTTATGTAAATTACTTCAATAGAGCCAAGGAATATGAAGTTAAAAAGAACAGTGGATCCCCTTTCCGCTACGACGAAGAAATGGAAGTACTTGTGGAAATTTTAAACGGAGAACGATATATAAGCTGTCACAGTTATGTACAAAGTGAAATCAACATGCTTATGAAAGTGGCTGAAAAATTCAACTTTAGAATAAATACATTCACACACATACTTGAAGGATATAAGGTCGCAGATAAGATGAAAGCACACGGAGTTGGCGGTTCTACTTTTAGCGATTGGTGGGCTTATAAATACGGAGTAAACGATGCTATTCCCTATAATGCTGCTATTATGAGTAGCGTGGGAGTTACGGTAGCAATTAATAGTGATGACGGAGAAATGTCTCGAAGACTCAACCAAGAAGCTGCCAAGAGTGTAAAGTACGGTGGTATGACGGAAGAAGAGGCTTGGAAAATGGTAACTATCAATCCCGCAAAACTTTTACATCTTGACAACCGAACAGGGAGTATTAAAGAAGGTAAAGATGCCGATCTGGTTTTGTGGAATGACAATCCTCTGTCTGTGTATGCAAAAGCCGAGAAGACCATGATAGACGGAACGGTTTATTTCGATTTAGAAGCAGATAAAGCAAAGCGCAAAGCCATTCAAAACGAACGAACTAAGTTGATGAAACTAATGCTTGCTGAAAAAGACGGAGGTGGAAAAACTCAGCCTCCAAGAAAAAAAGATAAGATTCATTTTGATTGTGAAACTATAAACTAGCCTAACTATGAAAATCATAAAAAACATACTATTAGCGGCAACCATAAGTGTTGGACTACATGCTTGGGCACAACAAACTCCTGCTCCCGCTCAGTCAGAAATTATTACCATAAGAGGAGCAACTACTCACGTTGGAAACGGCACTGTTATAGAAAACAGTGTTCTGGTATTCAATAATGGGAAAATAACAGCCATTGGAAATGCGAGCGCTCCTTCACAAGGGACAGTGATTGATGCCACTGGCAAGCATATTTATCCAGGTTTTATTGCACCGGGTAAATCACTCGGATTAATTGAAGTGAATGCAGTACGAGCCAGTAATGACCAAGACGAATTGGGAGATTTTATTCCAAATATTAGAAGTGCTATTGCCTACAATGCAGAAAGTAAAGTGATTGAAAGCATGAGACCAAATGGTGTTTTACTAACGCAAGCCACTCCAAAAGGCGGACGTATTTCTGGTACTTCCTCCATTATGCAATTGGACGCTTGGAATTGGGAAGATGCTATTGTCAAAGAAGATGATGGAGTTCATTTAAACTGGCCCAACAGTTTTAGTCGTGGTCGTTGGTGGCTAGGAGAAGAACGTGGTTGGAAACCTAACAAGAACTATAAAAAACAATTGAATGAAATCCGTAATTATTTTTCAAATGCGACTGCTTATGGTAAGAAAACTAGCACAAGTAAAAATGAGAGTTTTATTGCCATGCAAGGATTATTTAATGGTTCTAAGAAATTATACATCTATGCGCAAGGCGAAAAAGAGATTATTGATGCTGTAATAACTGCTAAAGACCTTGGAGTAAAAAGCATTGTACTTATGGGAGGTTATGAGGCTTATAAAATTATCCCTTTTCTAAAACAATACAATATTCCAGTATTGGTGCAGCAAACACATTTGCAACCCAATCGTGATGACGATGACTATGACTTACCTTATAAATTACCAAAATTATTAGTAGATGGTGGTTTACTTGTAGGGATACAAAACTCAGGGGCTTCCAATTTCCAAACACGAAATCTTCCATTTTATGCTGGACAAGTCGTGGGACAAGGAATGGATAAAGAAGAAGCTCTAAAGCTAATTACATCTAATACCGCAACTATTTTAGGAATAGGAGATAGCTACGGGACTCTTGAAACTGGGAAAAGTGCCACATTTTTTATAAGTGAAGGCGATGCATTGGATATGCGTACCAACCAACTCACACATGCGTTTATTGATGGTAGATCCATTTCCTTGGAAACGCATCAAACCAAACTTTGGAAACGATATATGGAGAAGTATTCTGATAAATAAGTTATAAACTATTACTTCAAGAAAACCAGCAGTGATATATTTTATGTCCTTTTTATCAAGGCCACAAAAAAGAGGTGTTTGACGCAATAAGCCTGCCCAAACACCTCTTTTTTTTTGTATCCTTAACATGTCTAGGTATTCCTGAAATAAGCACTATTAATTGCTTTTGAAGAAAAAGAATAGAATATCTATTTTCGAAGAGACAAACAACTACTATTCAGAAATAGTGGCTCCATCAGGTTTTACAAACAGACTTGTATCTAGCACACTTTCGGAAACCTTTATATTTTCAAAGTCCATGCTATTTCTCGGCACAGTAGGCTTTCCATCCTTTACTTCAAACCAGATCATTTTCTTAGGCAACGTTAACCCGTTAATCTCAGTCCATTCGGCATAATTAATGTACCACCAGTTATTGCTTTTCTCGTTAGAACCATAAGTTACTGTATATGCCAACCAAGTCATCAAATTAGTATCCGAATCAAAATAAACAATATACTCATCCTTAGGAGTATCTCCAACCCCATCATTGTAGGAAATTTTAATACCATCATATGATTTTCCATCCAAAATAGTCGCTTCTACTGGACTATAGCTAATTCCTTCATCGGCTATAACGAAAGGCATGGCGTAGAAATAAAACATCACGTTATGGTAAAAGTGAGCATTCCCTTTATAAGCTCCTTCCTCTTGCTGAGACAACCACACATCTGCTCCATCATATCCAATAGACCATTGATTGGTTTCAATTAAAGAACGTCTATCACCTAGTGCTACGGTATGTTTTTCAGGCCCATTCTCTTTTGGAATTTCAAAATGCAACGTATTCATTTTGCGCCATGTTTCGACACCTCCGTGTGCATCAAAAATGGTTTGAACTTTAGCTGGATAAGTTGTCAGTAGCTTATTTTCTTGAGGGCTTTCTGTAATTATCTCAGTTTCTGCAGTTATTTCTTTGACTTCATTCTTGCAGGCCGTCAGACCCAAGAACACAGTAAATAGTAATCCTATATTTCTCATAGTTGATAAGTGATTTAAATTAAACACTTCCATTGGTCGCAACTATAAAAAAAACTTACCGCTTCACCAACTGCTTTACCGTTGTTTTTTCTTCGGAATTGATTTGGAGCAAATATATACCGCTGGACAAGTTGGAAATATCCAATTGTAAGGCATTGGAATTGGCAACATTCGATGCAGTAATTAACCTACGACCATTCATATCGAACAAGATAATCTCTACATCAGGAAATACTTCATTAGATTGAATCACAACGATCCCTGAGGCTGGATTTGGATACACCTTAAACATATTGGCAAAAATAGAGTCAGTTCCTAATACATCGTCGGTCTCAATTTGAAAACTCGCCACCACATAACCATTGGAAGTACTGTTATAAAACCTCACATAGATTGTTTGAGGGTTTTCTAAATTTTGGTAAGATTGAGGGGTTAGCAATAGGATTTTCGTCCTGCTGTGCATCTTCGAAAGAAGTGTGATAACTAAACAAATACACTGTGGGATCTTGAGAACCCAACATTAAGGATTCATTTACTGTAAAATCAAACTGCGCTACACCATTACCATCACCTTCATCAATAAAAATGTTTAAAGGAGGGGCATCAATATCGGGACATCCATCAAGTACAATTAAGTATAATTCTATTACTCCAAAACATGGCAATTCATAAGGAGGAACTTCGTAGGTGACTCGAACCCAAACACTATCAACAAAAATATCATCATTCGTATATAAGCCAATTATTGGGAGTATATCATTTTGAGCATCCATCATTGTTCCAAAATAGTTAACCCTTACATTGGGAATTCCATTAGCTATCTCCTCATCTTTTAGAGTAAGGTCAAAAACAGCAAATCCGCCCTCACCACAGGCCTCAAGCGTCGAAGGCACCATGTTCACTTCTGGTCTAAAAATGACTCGTAAATTAATTATTATATCGCTAAAACATCCCGAAACATTATTTGTAACTCGTCCATGTACAACTTGCGGATTCGTAACATTTACATAGTCGGTAGGGTCTGCAATGGGGAGATTATTTTGCAAATCATCTAAAGTTGCATAATATGCAACCATCATATTTTGGTCTCCCTCAGTAATCTGATTTTCCAATGTGGTCAGGTCAAAGCTTCTTACCCCATCATTCGGCAAATAATCATCGCAGAGGACTAACTCAAAAGGACCAAAATCCAAAGGAATTGGCTCTACTATTAAAGTAAAATTTGTAGTATCAAAATTTCCGTTGGCGACACTCTCTAATCTAGCAAAAATGCCTTCTGGATTCGCCGTATTGACATAATTTTGCGGACTCAATATTACATTAACACCTAAATCGGCATCGGCCTGAGTTAAATGATAAGTTAAGCTCAGCTCAGCTGGATTTTGCCCTCCAATTATTACGGGATCATTGGTGGTAAGGTCAAAAATTTCGAATCCATCATTATCAATATCACAAAGAACTAGGTCGTCTGCCTGGTTCGCTACTTGAGCGTTTACATTAAAAACACTGGCCGTAAGTAGTAATGCAAGTAGTGATTTTTTCATCACCCAAATTTTTCATCAAAGATAGCCAAAAATTGAGTGTCCCTTCTCAAATAGACATAATGACTACCTTTGCTCAATGCACAAACAAATTTCAAGTCTGCAAAACCCATTAGTAAAGCAAGTTCTCTTGCTTCAGGAAAAATCTAGAGAGCGAAAAAAGACCGGCTTGTTTGTAATTGAAGGTATTCGTGAAGTTCAGTTGGCTTTAAAAGGTAGTTACGAATTTGAATTTTTATTGTTTTGTCCAGAAATTGTAGATAAAAACCTGTTTTCAGCAATGAAAGAATCGATTTCTACTTCTACGGAGGTTATTGAAATTTCTTCGGAAGTATATCAAAAACTAGCATATCGATCCTCTACGGAAGGAGTTTTAGCAATCGCTAAGATGAAGACACTTGCGCTTTCAAAATTAGATTTACCCAAAGAAAACGCTCTTATCTTAGTTGCCGAAGCACCCGAAAAACCAGGAAATATAGGTGCTCTGTTGCGTACAGCGGATGCCGCCCGATTGGATGCAGTCATCATCGCCAACCCCAAGACCGATATG
>JAESTG010000008.1 GCA_016763715.1 Flavobacteriaceae bacterium | reverse complement strand
TGGCAATGAACCGTTTAGAAAATTATTGGGATATTGATGAGGCCGCAATTCAACCTGTTTATTTGGATTTAATTGCGTACCGTGATCTTTCAAATAAAATTGCCACGGATTTGGGTGTTATGCATCAATCTCCGCAAATACTGATCGTTAAAGATGGGAAGTGCACTTACCAAGCATCACATAGCCAAATTGATGTGGAGGATATAAAACAAAATATATGATAAACGCTATAATCATTGATGATATTCCAGAAGCAAGAACGGTTTTAAAAGCTGATCTTGAAAATTATTGTGCGAATATTGATGTTGTAGGCGAGGCAGAGGGAGTTGTTTCTGGCGCAAAAATTATTGCAACACTAAAACCTGATCTTGTTTTCTTGGATATCCAAATGAAAGACGGAACAGGTTTTGATTTATTGGAGATTTTACCAGAAAAAGATTTTAAGTTGATTTTTACTACCGCTTCGGATGAATTTGCGGTAAAGGCATTTAAATTTAGCGCGGTGGATTATCTGTTGAAACCAATTGACCCGGATGAGTTAATGGATGCTGTAAGTAAAGTAGAACAGCAAGACAAGCCGGCAGAACGAATTGCTTTATTGAAAGAAAACTTTGATAAGCCAAAGCGAATTGCTTTAAATACATTGGATAAAATTCATATTGTTGAAGTAGCTGAGATATTGCGTTGCGAATCCCATATCAACTATACAATGTTCTATTTTCTAGATGGAACTAAACTGTTAGTTACAAAAACATTAAAGGAATTTGACAAGTTATTGACAGATCATTATTTCATACGTGTGCATCAATCGCACTTAGTTAATGCTCGATTTATAAAGGAGTTTACGAAGGCAGATGGTTATATTAATATGAAAGATGGTACAAAGGTTCCTGTGTCTACTCGCAAGAAGCAGGTGCTTATGGAAATGATTCAAAATTTTTAATCCCAACTATGAAAAAACTGCTGCCCATAATTGTACTTGCCACGGCACTAGTATTTGTGTTTGTGAAATGCAATAGTGATGATTCGATTGAAGATCCAATTGATAAACCAGACAATAATGTTGTGCCAGCTCAATTAACTTCACCGTTTAATGAAGGACAATATACAATTGGTGAGTCTGTGGAGGTCGCTATTAAAATTAACGCGGCTGAAAGGGTTTCAAATCTGGAGCTATTTGTGGATGATACACTTTATGCTGGAGATTTAGCAATTGAGGATCAAACCATATTCATTCCAACGGATGATTTGAGTAAAGTTGGTTGGACAAAAATTTTATTGTCTTATACAGACGCTAGTGGAAAAAAGAGATCAGATTATCGTAAAATAGTATTCTTCAGTAACTATATTCCTGACCCGCAAAATGCTACAATTGTAAACACTTATCCACACGAAAAAGGTTCTTATACGCAAGGCTTAGAATTTTATCAGGGAAAGTTATTCGAAGGCACAGGACAATATAATCGTTCAGTTTTGGCTGAGGTTGATTTAACCACTGGAAATCAAATAAGAACTCACGACTTAGGCGGGTCGATATTTGGAGAAGGAATTACCATATTGAATGATACGATTTATCAAATTACCTACCGCTCACAAATCTGTTATATGTATGATATGGCATTTAATGAATTAGGGCAGTTCAAATATGATGGAGAAGGATGGGGACTTTGTAATGATGGCGAGAACCTGTTAATGTCTAATGGAGATTCAGAAATTGTTTGGCGGAATCCACAAACATTTGAAGTGGTAAAATCAATAACAGTTTTTGATGATGAAAGTGAAGTTGTTCAATTAAATGAATTGGAATTAATTAACGGTAGGTTATTCATGAATATTTATCAGACCAATAAAATTGCAGAGGTTGATACAGCGACAGGTAAAGTTATGGCCTATATCAATTGTCAAAACTTAGTGACAGATGCAAGAGATGTTGGAAATGATGTTCTAAATGGAATTGCATATAATCCTGCCACCGGAAAAACTTATGTTACGGGCAAATTATGGCCGAAACTTTACGAAGTTAAATTTGAATAATGGGTAAACTAGTTGTTGTACCAACGCCAATAGGTAATTTAGAGGATATAACTTTTAGAGCCATTCGTATGCTAAAAGAAGCAGATGCTGTTTTAGCCGAGGACACTAGAACCACTGTTAAATTATTTCAAAAGTTCGAAATAGAAAATAAACTCATTTCTCATCACCTTAATAATGAACACAAAACGGTTGATCGCATTGTTAGTGAATTGGAAAGTGGACTAACTTATGCATTGGTTTCTGATGCAGGTACACCTGCCATTTCTGACCCTGGATTTTTATTAGTACGGGAATGTGTTCGCAAAGGAATTGAAGTAGAGTGTTTACCTGGGCCAACTGCTTTTGTTCCGGCACTAGTGAATTCTGGTTTTCCTTGTGAAAAGTTCGTTTACGAAGGGTTTTTACCCACAAAAAAAGGCCGTCAAACGCGCATCATACAAATTGCAGAGGAACAACGAACGGTGGTTTTATACGAATCTCCACACCGAATTTTAAAAGCCCTTAAACAATTTCAAGAGCACTTTGATGCAGATCGACAAATCTCTATTTCTCGCGAAATTTCAAAGAAGTTTGAAGAAACTGTGAGAGGAACAAGTGCCGAATTATTCGAGTATTTTACCAATAATCCAATTAAAGGTGAATTTGTTGTGGTAGTGGATGGGAAGGCCAAGTAAGGTTCTTCAATAATCAAATTTATTGGATTGATAACCTCGAATTAGGAGGTATTGGTATGAGATGCCACGACCGCGTGGAAATGATTGGTTAAATGATGAGATAACGCACTTAAAGCAAATCAATGTCGATCATGTTGTTTCTTTATTAGAACACTTGATGTTCCTGACACGGCAGTACAAAAAGAGTGGGTCTTAAACAACTGTTTAGATTAACAGGTCGATAAAGCACGATCTAATATTGATAAACAATCGCATTCACATTCATTCCCGCACCAACACTGGCTAAGAGCAAAATATCACCTTTATTAATTTCCTGATTTTTAAGCTTCTTTTTGCGAATTAGGTCGAGTAAAGTTGGAACTGTCGCTACTGAACTATTTCCCAATTTCTCAATACTCATTGGCATTATGCCTTTAGGTGGTGTCATTTTGAATAAACCGTAGAAACGCTTAATTATCGCTTCGTCCATTTTTTCATTCGCTTGATGAATCAATATTTTTTTTACATCCTTTATATCCACACCACTTTTGTCCAAACACGTTTTCATTGCGTTTGGAACATGATTTAAGGCAAATTCATATATTTTGCGTCCATGCATTTTTATGTATCGCGTATCTGCGCATAAGTCCTTATTATTTGATTTTCCAAAGAATAAGTAATAGGCCTCATCATAAGTATAACTAACCGTTTCATGTGCTAATATACCGCCCAAATCATTCGTATTTTGAATGATCGCGGCACCTGCTCCATCCGAATAAATCATAGAATCTCTATCATGTTTATCAACAACCCGCGATAAAGCTTCAGTTCCTATAACCAAGCATGTTTTTGCAATACCTGCCTTAATAAAAGCATTGGCCTGAATTACACCTTCAATCCAACCAGGACAGCCAAATAACAAGTCATACGCCACACATTTTGGATTTTTAATGCGTAAACTATTTTTAATACGTGCGGCTAAACAAGGCAAAATATCACTTTGAATCGTGTTGTGTTTAACGTCTCCAAAATTATGCGCAACAATAATATAGTCGACTGTTTCAGGATCAATATTGGCATCCTCAATTGCTTTTTCTGCTGCAAAAAACCCTAAGTCAGATGTGTTTAGTTCGGGGCTTGCGTAACGGCGTTCCGCAATTCCTGTAATTGCTTTGAATTTTTCTATAATGTCTACATTTTTAGTAGGTATAAAAGATCCATCTTCGTTTAAGAATTTGTGCTCATTGAATTCTTTATTTTTTTCAAT
>JAESTG010000422.1 GCA_016763715.1 Flavobacteriaceae bacterium | reverse complement strand
TAGCTCTTAAAACAATATCATTCCCTGTCTTAGGTCTTGTTGATGCAACAACTACTATTTCATCTAGCGAAGCAATATCTTCTTCCAAAAATATATCCATTGAATAATCAAAATCGGCAACAGGGGTTTTAAAACTTTTAAACCCAATAGAAGAAATCACCAAAGTATCATTCTGGAATTCTCTAGGCACGAGCAAAACAAATTTACCATCCGAATTACTCACAGTACCTACTGTGGTATTTTGAACATAAATACTTGCACTTTCAATAGGCAAGTAAGTTTGAAAATCAACAATCTTGCTTTTAATTTCTGTCTGTGCAAAAGCCGTCATACCAAAAACAAATAGGCAAAGGCTAAAAAAATGTTTTAAATAACTATACTTCATATTTGTATATTGATTTAAGTTTACATTCGGTATTAAGCAAATTTAGAGCCAAAAAAAAAAACATCAAACTAAACCACCTTATGTGGCTGGCTTATAATCCTTCCCATCAATAACCATTTTTGCAATAATCTCCCGAAGAATTTCACTTGTACCTCCTCCAATAGGACCTAAACGACTATCACGAAGTAAACGTGCCATTGGGTAATCTTCCATATACCCATAACCTCCTAATAACTGAAGACACTCATAGGCTACTTCATCGGCAACTTTAGTAGAAATTAATTTGGACATTGTAGCTTCTTTTACCACATATTCCCCCTGATCCAAACGCTGGGTGGTCTGATAATTAAACGACTTACTAACTTCTACTTCAGCAGATAGTTGTGCTACTTTATGACGCAAAGCCTGGAACTTTGAAATAGACCTTCCAAAGGCATGACGGTCTTTCATATATTGTATAGTGTACTCCAACGCCCATTCACTTCGTGCATGAGCATTTACACCCATTATCAATCGCTCCAAAGCAAAATGTTGCTTGATATAAGGAAAACCTTGATCCTCTTCTCCCATTAAATTAGAAGCAGGAATCACCACATTATCAAAAGCAATCTCACCCGTATCACTAGCTCTCCACCCTAACTTATCCAATTTGGTAGCCGATACCCCAGGAGTATCACGATCAATGATGAAAATACTAATTCCTTTATTCCCTAACTCAGGGCTGGTCTTTGCTGCTACGATTAAATAGTCACTATAAATTCCATTGGTAATAAATGTTTTTGAGCCATTAATTACATAGGTATCACCCTTCTTTACAGCGGTACTTCGCATCCCTCCAACATCACTTCCTCCAAAAGGTTCTGTAATACAAAGACATCCTATTTTTTCGCCCATAATACTTGGACGCAAATACTTTTCTTTCTGCTCATGATTCCCTTCTTTATTAAGGTGCGTCATTGCCAAATATGCATGTGCCCACATGGCGGCTGCAAATCCACCAGAATTTACTTTTTGCAACTCTTCTAAGAAAATTACCGTGTAAAAAAGGTCAAGTTCAAGACCTCCATATTCTTCAGGATAATTGATTCCGAAGTAACCCATCTCCCCCATCTTTCCCCAGATAAATCGATCAATAGTTCCAGTCTCTTCCCATTTTTCAATGTGCGGAACTACTTCTTTCTGTAAAAAATCTTGAAAACTCTTTCTGAAAAAATTGTGTTCTTCGGTAAAATACATGCTATTCATTCTTTATTTGATTAAACTGAATATGAAACAAATACTAGAATTAATAAAGGGTGAGGCATTTTATTCAGCATACAAATATAACCTAAAAACCTGTAATCTACGAGGGCTTATTTCGTCAATTTTTAGTAATTCTGAAAGGTCTGTAAGCCCATCTCTAACTCGTACAAACTCCCAAATATTCTTACCCATTTCAAATGAAACTCCTGGCAATGTAGACAAATCTGAAGCCGAACATCGATTGATATTTAACTTGTTAATAGGTATTGGAGTCTTTACCGCAAACCTCTTCAAAATACGCGCCACCACCGAGTCGTTCAACCCCCAAACCGTGTGTAGTTCCAACTCATGATGAAAACCGCCCAAACGTTTACGTTGTTTGATTATTCGCTGACTCAAAACTTGTCCAATACCATAAACTTGTTGCAACTCTTTCTCAGTAGCTTTATTAAGATCTATTTTTTCTGAAAAAGACAGAATTCGTTTCTGCCCAGAATACCGCTTCTTAAATTTAGCACGAGTCACCCAATCTGGAAACTTAAAATAAGGACTAATTTGAGCTAACAACGAATCGGAAACACCAGTAACTTCTTTAAACTGTGCTACCGAATTAACCCATTGATCTTTATTTCGAAAGGCTTGGAGTCGATCAAATGCTTGAGGAGAAATCCCCAACGTATAAGCTTTATAATCTGTCAAATAATTTGGATTGAATGGATACACTTTAGGCACCTTTTTAATAGAATCAATACGACGTAGTGAATCTAATTGTTGCTGAAGCATAAGGACTTCAGCAGAACAGATATTGAACGTACTCTCTTCAGAAAAAGAAACAAAAAACTGAACATATAATAGGCTCAGAATTAAAGTGAGTAAAAACAAAATCCCAACACGCTGACTTCGATGAAAGACGAGTTGGGATTTTACTTCTTTTATTTTCATAACTCCTTAGTTTTAATTGCTAGGGAGTTAGTATGTGTCTTAATTTTTATCGCTAACGTGCAACCTTAATAGCATCGAGAAATCGATGCAGTTGTTTTTTAACCACTGGGAACAGGAAGAATAAACCTACCATATTCGGGAATACCATGGCAAAAATCATAGCATCAGAGAAATCCCAAATAGACCCCATACTTGCAGCAGCACCAATTACAACAAAGACTAAGAATAAGAACTTATAAGCCAAATCTGCTTTTTTACCACGCCCAAATAAGTACTTCCAAGATTGTAAACCATAGTAGGACCATGAAATCATAGTAGATACCGCAAACAATACAACCGCTATGGTTAAGAATAAACTAGAATAAGGAATATACTCCGCAAATGCCTTAGAAGTAATACCAGCACCTTCGTATGAAATACCGTCAATTAATACAGCTCCTGTTCCATCTCCACCATATTCAAAAGCACCTCCAAAATTAAAGATAACAATAACTAAGGCCGTCATTGTACAGATAACAACAGTATCAATAAATGGCTCTAACAAAGCTACTAATCCTTCACTAGCAGAATACTTAGTTCTTACTGCCGAGTGTGCAATAGAAGCCGAACCTGCTCCAGCTTCGTTTGAAAACGCTGCTCTTTTAAACCCTACTAATAGCACTCCAATCATACCACCCACTCCAATAGCAGTTGGGCTAAAAGCTTCTCTCATAATTAAAGCAATAGCGTCATCAATCAAGCTAAAGTTACTAAGGATGATATACAAACAAGCTACGATATATAAAACAGCCATAAATGGCACTACTTTCTCTGTCACCGAAGCAATACGCTTAATTCCTCCAATAATAATAATACCAACAAGAATAGCCAATACAATTCCTATAATCGTTCCAGACATGGTACTTTCCAATCCAAACAACTCTTTCAATACAATAGTTGCCTGATTTGATTGAGCAGCATTTCCACCTCCAAAAGATCCTCCAATACAGAAAATAGCAAACAATACTGCCGTTATCTTACCTAACACAGTAAAACCTCTTTCTTTAAGACCTTTACTTAAATAGTACATGGGACCTCCATACACAGTACCATTTTCATCTACATCTCTATATTGTACTCCTAAGGTACACTCTACAAACTTGGTTGACATTCCTAATAATCCACAAACTATCATCCAAAAAGTAGCTCCTGGCCCTCCTAATGCAATGGCCAAAGCGACACCCGCAATATTACCATTACCAACAGTACCTGACACTGCTGTTGCAAGTGCCTGAAAATGACTTACTTCTCCTACTTGACTTTCATCACGAATAGTATCTCTAATATCTCCATCTACTGCAGCATCTGGATCACCTAAACCATGACCTTCAATTTCATCATACTTTCCTCGCACTGTATTAATAGCTTTTCCAAAAAATCGAATGTTCGGAAACCCAAGGTAAAGAGTAAAAAACAAGGCACTTAATACCAATAAAATAATTACAAATGGTGCACCATCAAAAACTTCAAAGAAAACTACCTCTGAGAAGAAATCTGCAACGGGTTTAAAAGCCGCATCAATCTTTTGATCAATGCCCTCTTCTTGGGCAATAAGTAATAATGGTGAAAAAAGTGTAAATAGAGAAAGAAGATATTTCTTCATAATCGGTTATATTGGTTAGACTTTAAAATTTCAGTTCAGCAAGAAACTAAAAAAAATGGCGAATTCAAATTTTTGAAGATTTATTTCTTAACCGTTTCTAAACATTATAGAGTTGTTTTAAATTTTCAATTTGATTGGGCCTACCTATTACAATAAGTTTTGACCCCTCAACAATGATGGTAGAAGGTTCTGGGTTTACAATATATTCACCTCCTGGATTTTTATATCCAATTATTGAACAGCCTGTCTTTTTTCGTAAATCTAAATCGGTGATGGCGCGTTCTTCCCCATCAAGACATATTTTATCAAATGAAATTTGCTCTACATTAATGCTATCCTGCTCTCCAGAAACGGTAAGATTATCCAGAAACTCTACCAAATCTGGAACAACTACTAACGACGCCATATGATCACCACCTATTTTAGCAGGCATAATTACATTATCGGCACCAGCCAATTTCAACTTCTTGTAACTTGTCTCTTGTGCAGCGCGGCTAATAATCTTAAGACCACTATTCATTTGCCTAGCCGAAAGTACTACAAACAAATTATCGGCATCATTAGGTAACGCACAAATCAAAGTGCTTGCTCGTTCAACTCCTGCCTGAGTGAGAATCTCATCTTCATTCGCATTTCCATGCACAAAGAGTACTTCATCTTGAAAGCGCTCAATAATCTCCTCATCATCTTCAATAACAACAAAATCGTGATTATAAGCTTGTAATTTCTG
>JAESTG010000421.1 GCA_016763715.1 Flavobacteriaceae bacterium | reverse complement strand
GTACCAACGACGGGTTTGAAATTAGTGAGGTAGATTTGAAACTAAGAGGCCCTGGCGGCATTATGGGCACTCAACAAAGTGGTGTACTCAACCTACGCATTGCTGATATTATAAAAGACGCTGAAATTTTGAAAATTGCTCGTAACTACGCCATTGAAGTACTCAAAGACGACCCTATTTTAGACAAGCCCTACAATCTTCCTATTAAAAACACATATGTCCAATTGGTTAAATACAAGAATATTTGGAATTATATTTCTTAATATTTAGACTTTTACTTCTTTCCATTGCAATATTACTATATACACTCTGGCAAATAGGAAAGTTATCATTCCGAAGAGTGTTGATAAAAAAGTGAATTTAAGCCCTCCATACAAAATAGAAGAAGACACGCTTCCCTTAATTCCTTCCATAGAATCAAACGCTTCTATCAAACCAATCACTTGTCCGCAAGCACCCCAAACAAGGACGAAAACACTCAGGGATTTTAAAAGAGTTATCGTTTTGATTTTATTATTTTTTTGAATCAATTCCCTTACAAACAACACTGCGCAAAGAATAAATAAAATAAGGATGGGAGTCATAAAAACGGTACCCCCCTGCTCGAATAACTTAAAAAGCATGATTTTATATTTTAATGGATTACCTAAAGTGACCTTCTTTAAAAGTGGCTATGGTTATAAGTTACTTGACTTACTTTGATTCTTATTCTTTCTTCGGATGATAAATATGGCCAAAGCTGCAATTATCAAATACCCAATTATCAACAAAACAATCAAATACGTTTTGTTTCTCATAATAACCACATAGTCAGCTATTCCTGCTTTCCAAAAAATCCATTCATCTGCAAGCGAAGAAGCTATGTCGTGACTACCCATTTCAAGAATTATAATTCCATTTTTTGATTTGAGGTCAATTCGAGCGGCAGTATTTATCACAGGACTACCACTACTTCCATCGTGTCCAATTATTTTTGAGTCTTCTCTATTCTGACTATAAAGATGAGGGCCCATACCATAAACGCCAATTCCATTGATAAAGGATTCAGACTCGCTCATTTGCGCTATTGATTTCTGAGTTAAGACTTTATTCTCATTAATATTTGCAAGTAAAAACTTGGATAAATCTTCTGTGCAGGTATATAAAGAAGCCGCAGCCAATGCAGTAAATTTGCTGGGTCCAGAGATAGTTCCATCATCCATATATAATTGGGCCAATTCAAGGTTTGGTTTATCAGACAAGACAAAGGTGGAATGTTCCATTTTTAACGGCTCAAAAACTGTCTGTGTCATATAATCCTGAAATGACTGACCACTCACCTCTTCTATCACCAATTGTAAAATGGTATACCCCGCACCAGAGTACATATAGCGTTCGCCTGGGTCATAACCAACTCTTGCAATTCCTTCAGAATATAGCCCGTCAGAAGCTTTGGTTAATGATTGTTCTATAGTTTGTATGGTTTCATTTGGACCAAAACCATCATACCCAAGATCATCGACCAGACCAGATGAATGGGAAAGCAGCCTACGAATTGTAACTTTTCTATTGTCAAATTCACTTTCGGGTAAATTCCACCTTGTTAAATAATCATCAATTGGTGTATCCAAATCTAATTTACCCTGTTCGACTAATTTAAAAACACCCCATGATGTTACCCATTTGCTCACTGAAGCTACTTGAAAAACAGTGTTTTTATCAACCTGTTGGTCAATTGAATAAAAATAATCTTTAGATATTTCACCATTTTCAATCAATACCATTCCCAAGTTCCCCACAAACTCTTCATCAATTTTATCAACGGTTGCTTGAATAAAAGACTCAGGAGTATCATTCGGATTTAGCCGACTCAATAGAAACCCATTTATCAATCCTCCGTAAACAATAAAGGCAGTCCAAGCTAAAATTGCGACAATAATTAAGGAAATGCGTTTTAAAATTCTCATCTAGTATTTTTAATTATGAATAACTCAAAACTACGTGTATCGCTAATTCAATTTTCTAAAATGCGACAGTTGACCCTGATTTTATAGGCATTTAACTCAATTAGCCCCTTTAGTTGTATTGATTACAAAAACCACTAAAAAGGGTTCTAATATGGTATCTTACCTCAAAATAGTGTGTGCAATTATTATTTTTCGCATCTTTCGGACATGAAGAACCATAACACTGGAAGCCCTTTTATCCCATTGCATCTCACTTTTTGGTGTGGAGTTTGGTTGTTCTTTATTTACATTTTTAGTCACAACTCCCCCAACGCTATTTATGTGACTTGGTCCGCTAGTTTTTTGTTACCTATTTCAATGTTAGCTACCTATTACACCAATTACTATTTGCTTCCGAAGTATTTATTCAAAAAGAAATATGTCCCGTTTATTGGGCACAGCCTCCTCATTTTGAGCATCAGTATTTATCTAGTGCAATTGGTGATTTTTGATAATTACATATTCGCATCAGAGATTCAGTCTATTGAAATGCCGAATAATTTTGTATTTGTTTTGGTATTGGTATACCTAGTTGTCGGGTTTGTTGGATTTGCTAAGCTTTTAAGTCATAACGCACATACCCTTGCTGTAAACAAGCAACTGGAAAATGAAAATTTACAGAATTCATTGAAACTAAAAGAACAGGAACTTCAGCATTTAAAAAAGCAAATCCACCCCCATTTTTTATTCAACACTTTAAACACAATTTATAGCTTTGCGCTCAGGAAATCTGAAAGAACTCCAGAGATTATATTGAAACTTACAAACCTTCTCGATTATATCCTATATCAAGTACAAAAGCCTTTGGTACCACTAACGGAGGAAATAGCCCATTTACAAGAATATGTTTCCCTAGAAAAAATTCGTTTTGGAGATTCTTTAGCCATAAAATTCACTACCAAAGGAATTGATCAAGAAGTTAATATCCCACCCATGCTTTTTATTCCGCTAGTAGAAAATGCGTTTAAACATGGAGCTATCATAGATGGAAAGCTCACAGTTACTATCGATATCACATATAAAAATGAGCAGCTTTCTTGTACGGTTTACAACAGTATTAAAGATATAAAAACCGACTACAATACTGGCCTAGGTCTCTCTACCATTGAACGTAGATTAAAACTACTCTATAAAGATAATTTTAAACTGCAGACCGATATTACGGAAACCCATTTTTCGATTTCACTTCTCATACAAAACATTCTTACTCCAAATGAAGCAACCTTATAAAGCCATTATCATAGACGATGAAGCAGCAGCTCGTGATGTGTTGTCTGAACATTTATCCAAAATAGATATCATTGAAGTAATTGGATTATGTAAGAACGCCGTAGAGGGTTTTTCTTTGTTAAATTCTGAAAAAGTTGATGTCATATTCCTAGATATTAACATGCCTGAAGTTTCTGGCTTATCCTTCGCGAAGGCTATCAATAAAAATACAAAGGTAATCTTCACTACGGCTTACCGTGAATACGCAGTAGACGGCTTCGATTTGCAAGCAGTAGATTATTTACTGAAACCAATTTCTTTGGAGCGACTCATTAAGGCTGTAAATAAATTTTTAGGAGAGAATATTCCTGAAATTGACACTTCAGAGCCAGAAATAACATCATTTCAATCCGAATTTATTTTTGTGAGATCGGATCGAAAAATGATCAAAGTAAACTTCACGGATATTGCATACATAGAAAGTTTGACCGATTATATTAAAAT
>JAESTG010000420.1 GCA_016763715.1 Flavobacteriaceae bacterium | reverse complement strand
TTGATCGAAGATTTAGAAAACACTTTCAATAATGTGTCACAATCCAAAGACGCTTTGCATGCTTAATTTTTAATATTATGAGTGTACATATTACAGCACGATCTAAATCCCGAATTGATTTAGAGAAAATTAAAAAGAAAAAAATCAACATTGCCATCTTTGGTCATGGCAATGTTGGAAGTATATTAATTGACCAAATCATAGCGTCTCAAGAAACAATTTATAAACGTCGAGATTTTGATTTGACTATTTTTTCGGTAGCAAACTCTACTTCAGTTTTATTAAATAGTGAAGGGGTATCCGCAACTTGGAAGAAGGACAAGTTGACGAATGGAATTCCCTATTCAATTTCGCAAATCATCACATTTGCGAAGAGAAATTCATTGAAGAATTTAATAGCGATTGATAATACTGCGAGCACCCAATTTATACAAAATTATGAAGAGCTCATTGAAAATGGTTTTCATTTGGTGTCTTCAAATAAAGTGGGTAATACACAGTCTCTTTCGTTTTATCGAAACCTAAGAGAAGTACTCCAAAAAAACAACAAAGAATATCTTTATGAAACTAATGTGGGAGCTGGATTGCCTCTCATTGATACAATTAAGCTATTGCATTTGTCGGGAGAGAATATCACTAGGATTAAGGGGGTGTTTTCTGGCTCATTGAGCTATATTTTCAATCATTTTTCATCGGTCAATGAGAGCCAAGAGATTACCATAGGAGAAAAGAGAAAGTCATTTAGTACGGTGGTAAAAGATGCTATTCAAAAGGGATTTACCGAACCTGACCCTAGGGAAGATCTCTGTGGGAATGACGTGGGGAGAAAGTTGCTTATCTTGGCGAGAGAATTGGACTTACATTGTGAATTTGAGGAAGTTTCCATTCAAAATTTAATTCCGAAGTCGTTACGGAAGATTACCAAAGAAGCTTTTTTGACGCGATTGAACGAGTTAGACGTGTCGTTTCATATAAAAAGAAGAAGTTTGTCTAAGGGTCAGGTGCTTCGGTATGTAGGTGATTTGCACGGCGATTTGTCTAAGGAAAAAGGAGGCATCTTGGATGTGAAATTGATTTCGGTGCCTAAGAACAGTATGTTGGGGCAATTGAAAGGAAGTGATTCTTTATTTGAAATTTACACCGAAAGTTATGGAGACCATCCAATAATCATTCAAGGAGCAGGGGCAGGAGCTACCGTGACAGCAAGAGGTGTTTTTGGAGATATTTTACGCTTGAGTAGTGTTATTAATTAAAAAAATAAAATTAGCATGAAAGTTACTTTAGACCGAATTAATGATGACTATCTTTTTGAGGCAAAAGGCCCAACAGGCGCGTCTGTATTTATCGACAACTCTTCGGAGGGAGTTGCAAAAGGAGCTAGTCCCATGGAATTGCTTTTGATGGGAGTTGGAAGTTGTAGTGCTATCGATGTCATTAGTATTTTGAAAAAACAACGACAAGTGATTAAAAGCTACCATATTGAAGTAGAAGGGAGTCGAAAAAAAGTGAAAGAAGCCAAACCTTTTGAAGCTATTCATGTCAAGATATTTTTAGAGGGAGATATTACTCCAACCAAGGCAAAACGTGCGGCAAAATTGAGTTTCGATAAGTACTGTTCAGTGTCTATTAGTATAGAGGGAAGTGTTCAAGTATCTCACCAGATTCTCATAAACGGCCAAGAGGTAGTGTAAGTTTCTGCTATCTTTATAGGGTAAATATACTTGACATGTTATCCCGTAAAACGAAATATGGACTCAAAGCATTGAGCTTTCTTGCCCAACAGGAATTGAATCGCCCCATTCAGATATCAATAATTTCTGAAGCTGAGAATATCTCTCAGAAGTTTTTAGAAAGTATTCTTCTAAGTTTACGGAAAGCTGGATTTTTAGGTTCAAAGAAAGGAAAAGGAGGTGGTTACTATCTTTTAAAAGATCCGAAGGAAGTTAGCATATCTACGGTATATCGCATTTTGGAAGGCCCCATTGCTATGGTACCTTGTGTAAGTCTTAATTTTTATGAAAAGTGCCATGACTGTCCCGATGAAGCAAGCTGTAATGTGCATCGACTTATGATTAGAGTACGGGATAATACGTTGTCCATATTAGAAAACACGACCCTTCAAGACTTTATTTCAGAAAACTAATTGGAAAGGTTTGAGAATCATAACAAAGATTGTATTTTTGAATACTCTATAAAATCTATAGGAGTTATATAATGAATAAAATTACTTCAAAGAATATTACTTTATTTAATACAAGTTTACGACATGAAAGCCCTGAAGAAATCATCAAATTCGCATTGGAACTTTCAGAGAAGCCTATTGTAACTACAAGTTTTGGACCTCTTTCTGCCTCTATTTTGCATGCCAGTGTTAAAGTAAAACCCAACATACAAGTAATTTGGTGTGATACAGGTTACAATACTGAAGCCACCTATCAACACTTGCAAGAACTTTCAGAGAAACTTCAATTAAACCTGGACATATTTGTACCGAAATATACCACGGCCTTTATAGATAATATGATTGGTAGACCAAACGTAGACAACCCTAATCATGCTCAATTTTCAGAAGAAGTGAAACTTGAACCTTTCCGAAGAGCTTTGCAAAAACACCAACCAGATATTTGGATTAGTAACCTTAGAAAAGGGCAAACGAAGCATCGAGAAACCTTGGACATCCTAAGTTTTTCCAAAGAAGGTATATTAAAAGTAAGTCCGTTTTATTATTACAACGATCAACAGCTCGTCGATTATCTAAAAACGAATGGATTACCTATACAATGGGACTATTTTGACCCTGTTAAAGCTATGAGTAACCGCGAGTGTGGCATACATTTGCTATCGTAAATTTTTAGTCAAAAAATTGGTCAAAACAATTTTATAACCGTTATTTGTAGTAGTTCTATTACATACTGACATGTTATCAAGAAAGGTGAAGGGAATAGACCCTATGAAGCCTTAGCAACCCTCCGTTCCTCGGAGAAGGTGCTAAATTCTATCCGTTTAACGGGATAGATAACACACAGAATAGGGCATCTCCTATATACATTTCTTGATATCAAATTAACCATAAATACCTTTTTATGGGCAATTCCTCCTATGCAGCATTTTAGTAAACATAATGTTCCATTTTGGAGGATCAGGCTATCCGCTTATATCTCTCCAATGCCTATGGCTTAGGAGAGGATGTCGCTGCTATCCCTATTGCAGAAAACTCATATTGTTATAGAATAAGAAGTATTTGACAAAATAAAAATAACTAGATAACGGAGGAATTCGTTATATTAATAACATATGAATACAATACAAAAAGCATTAAGGGAACGTATCCTAATTCTTGATGGAGCCATGGGAACCATGTTGCAACGCTATAGTTTTACCGAAGCAGATTTTCGCGGAGACCGTTTCAGGGTTTTCATAAATCCGTACAAGGAAATAATGACCTATTGTCAATTACCCAGCCCAAAGCGATTGCCGAAGTACACGCAAAGTATTTTGCTGCTGGAGCAGATATTGTGGAAACTATACCTTTTCAGGAACCACTATTGCCATGGCCGATTATGAAATGGAACATTTGGTGTACGAATTAAATTATGACAGCGCTAAGATTGCTAAAGGTGTTGCAAAGCAATTTACAGAAAGAGAACCCCATAAACCTCGGTTTGTTGCGGGTGCTATGGGGCCTACAAATAAAACGGCAAGTATGTCCCCCGATGTGAACGACCCTGGTTTTAGGGCTATTTCATTTGATCGATTACGCAAGGCATACAAACAGCAAGCTGGAGCGCTTATTGACGGAGGCGTCGATTTGTTGCTCGTTGAGACCATTTTTGATACACTTAATGCCAAGGCCGCTCTGTTTGCTATTGAAGAGGTAAAGGAGGAACGAAATATTGATATCCCAGTGATGGTGAGCGGCACTATTACCGATGCTTCAGGAAGAACTCTTTCTGGACAAACTGCGGAGGCATTTTTAATTTCAATTTCTCACATCCCTCTATTGAGTGTAGGTTTCAATTGTGCGCTAGGAGCTAAACAATTGACACCACATCTGGAAGTTGTAGCGCATAGAACCACTTTGGCCGTTTCAGCTTATCCCAATGCAGGTCTACCCAATGCCTTTGGTGAATATGACGAAAGCCCAGAACAAATGGCTGAACAGATTGAAGAATATCTGGACAAAAAACTAATTAATATAATAGGAGGTTGTTGCGGAACAACTCCAGAGCATATCAACGCTATTGCAAAATTGGCAGCTAAATACTCGCCCAGACCATTAGTGCAATTGGAAAATTCAACCTTATGATCCCAACCAAACAAGATATTGATGCGGTTTGTGTTCGCGTACAACCTTACGTGCATCGAACCCCTGTACTTACTTCTACTTTGCTAAATGAACTTTCAGGAAGTACCCTCTATTTTAAGTGTGAGAATTTTCAAAAGATGGGTGCTTTTAAAATGAGAGGTGCAGTTAATGCCATTCTGCAACTTACTGATGCGCAAAAACAGGCAGGTGTAGTAACTCATTCCTCTGGAAATTTTGCTCAGGCGGTATCATTAGCGGCTCGAAATCTGGGCGTGAAAGCCTATATAGTGATGCCTAATAATGCTCCTTCTGTAAAAAAGGCTGCGGTATTAGATTATGGGGGCATTATTTCAGAATGTGAACCAACCTTGGAGGCTCGTAAGGCAAAATCGCAACAAATTGTAGAAGAAACAGGAGCTACTTTTTTACATCCTTCTAACGATCTGAATGTTATTTTAGGGAATGCCACTTCTGCCGTAGAATTGTTGGAAGATTATCCCGATTTAGACTATGTCTATACACCCATTGGCGGCGGCGGATT
>JAESTG010000419.1 GCA_016763715.1 Flavobacteriaceae bacterium | reverse complement strand
TTCACGTAGAAGGAGATCCTATCGATCTTTCCCGTGGCGGTCGTTTTATGGCACATCATATTATGGTGCCACGCGAAGGTGTTGCGGTGCATATTAATGCGTTTAACTTCCCTATTTGGGGAATGCTAGAGAAATGTGCTGTCAATTGGATGGCTGGAATGCCTGCTGTGGTTTTGCCTGCCCCTCAAACAGCTTATTTAACCGAATTGGTGGTCAAAGAAATTATTGCTTCAGGGATTTTACCTGAAGGTTCTCTTCAATTAATTAGTGGTACAGCAAGAACTATTTTAGACACCATTCAATCTCAGGATGTGGTGACGTTTACAGGTTCTGCGAGTACAGGTAAATTAATAAAACAACATCCGCAATTGTTGGAAGAAACGGTTCCATTTACGATGGAATCAGATTCGTTAAATGCTTCTATTTTAGGTGAAGATGCCGTGCCAGGAACGCCAGAATTTGATTTGTTCATCAAAGAAGTGCGAAACGAAATGACCGTAAAATGCGGGCAAAAATGTACAGCGATTCGCAGAATTATAGTTCCAGAAAAATTAATGGAAGATGTGCAAATTGCATTGGGTAAAGCTCTGGATAAAGTAACTATTGGAGATCCGAGACTTAAGGAAGTCCGCATGGGAGCCTTGGTGAACGATGCACAACGTAATTCAGTAAAAGAACAAGTAGCTAAAATTGCCAAAACTGCTTCTATCGTTTATGGAAATATGGATGAGGTTGAAACTGTCGGAGCCGATGCTTCTAAAGGAGCATTTATAAAGCCTATCTTACTTCGAGAGGATGATCCACTGCATAACGAAGCGGTGCATATTATTGAAGCTTTTGGTCCTGTGAGCACATTGATGCCCTATAAAACATTGGAAGAAGCCATTACGCTATCTAAAATGGGGAAAGGCTCTCTAGTGAGTTCTATCATTACAAATGACAATAAAATTGCTCGTGATTACACGATTTCAGCGGCATCTCATCACGGACGTATTTTAGTGCTGAATCGAGAAAGCGCCAAACAAAGTACGGGTCATGGTTCGCCATTGCCTAATTTAATTCACGGTGGCCCAGGACGTGCAGGTGGTGGTGAAGAAATGGGTGGAATGCGTGGTGTGAAACACTATTTACAGCGTTGTGCCATTCAAGGTTCGCCTACTACATTGACAGAAATTACAGGCATTTATCAGCCTAATTCGGCTTACAAAGAAGCAGCACAACATCCTTTCAAATACCATTGGGAAGATGTCCAACCTGGAATGTCTTTGAAGACTCATAAGCGCACGATAACCGATAGCGATATCGTTAATTTTGCCAACCTTACTTGGGACCATTTTTATGCGCATACTGATATTACATCTCTTGATGGAAGTATTTTTGAGAAACGGACTGCTCATGGGTATTTCATTATAGCTGCAGCCGCTGGATTGTTTGTGTATCCTAATAAAGGACCAGTAGCCGCGAATTATGGTTTGGAAGAATGTAGATTTCTTCGCCCACTGTATCACAACGATACTATTTACGTGCGTTTAACATGTAAGCAAAAGATTGATCGTGATCAACGTGGAACTGAATTGCCTTGCGGAATTGTAAAGTGGTATGGAGAAATATTTGATGCTGATGATGAATTGGTAGCTGTAGTTACCGTACTTACCATGGTACAAAAGAAGCAGGAAGTTTTTGCTGAAATGACTTCGGAAAGCATACCGCAGTACCTAACAAAATTGACCGCTGATAGCAAACCGAAATGGGGAGAAATGTCTGCCCAGCAGATGGTTGAGCACTTGGAATATACATACAGAATTGCTTCAGGAGAAATTCAGGATTTTGAAATTTCAACGCCTGAAAAGTATTTGGAGAAAACACACGAAACGCTTTATAATTATAAGAAAATGCCACAAGGGTATGATTTTCCCTTGGCAGAAAAATCTGAAAGCGAAAATTTAAAACATGCAGATTTATCTACAGCCAAAGAAAAAATGATAGAAGCTAGAGATGAATACCAAGCCTATTTTAAAGGAAATGACGATGCAAGAACTAAGAATGTTGTATTTGGAGACTTGAATCGTTTTGAATGGTATCTCTTGGAACGAAAACATTTAAATCATCACTTTGAACAATTTAACCTATTATAATACATGCCTGCACCCTACGTAAAAGAAAATATAACAAATGGAATTTCTACCATAGAATTTTTTCATCCTGCACATAATAGTTTACCAGGAGATATTTTGGCAAAATTGGTGGATGCTATTAATGGAGCTGGAGCTAATGATGAGGTAAAGGTAATCGTACTGAAAAGCGGTGGTGATCGTACTTTCTGTGCAGGCGCTAGTTTTAAAGAACTCATTAATATTAACGATGCTGAAACGGGACGTATTTTTTTTAGCGGCTTTGCTAATGTGATTAATGCCATGCGTAAATGCCCGAAGTTTATCATTGGACGTATTCAGGGTAAGACCGTGGGCGGTGGTGTTGGAGTAGCTTCTGCAACAGACTATTGTATGGCTTCTAAGTTTGCTTCCATTAAGTTGAGCGAGTTGAACGTGGGTATAGGGCCATTTGTGGTAGGGCCTGCTGTAGAAAGAAAATTAGGCTTAACAGGAATGTCACAAATTGCCATTGATGCCAATAGTTTTTATGATGCTGAATGGGCACGTCAAAAAGGATTGTATGCAAGTGTGTATGACACTACCGAAGCATTGGATGAAGCGGTGCAGGCTTTCGCTGAAAATTTGTGCAATTATAATCCAGAGGCAATGAAAGAAATGAAGAAAGTGATGTGGGCTGGCACTGAAGATTGGGATGAATTGCTAGCTGAAAGGGCCATAATTTCTGGAAGATTGGTGCTTTCAGAATTTACTAAGGAGACACTAAAAAGATTCAAATAAAAGACTGTAAAATTGTAAAATGAAAAAGGTTAGAGTTTATGATTTATAGTTTTAAAGGACATATTCCGGTAGTACATGAATCCAGTTTTATACATCCATTAGCTGCTGTTACGGGTAATGTAATTATTGGAAAGAACTGCTATATAGGCCCTGGTGCGGCGATTCGTGGCGACTGGGGAGAAATCATTTTGGAAGATGGCGTGAATGTTCAGGAAAATTGCACGGTGCATATGTTCCCAGGAAAGTCTATTGTGTTGAAAGAGGGTGCACATGTGGGACATGGAGCGGTGATTCATGGGGCCAATTTGGGTCGAAATTGCTTGATAGGAATGAACAGCGTGATTATGGATGGAGCAGAGATAGGTGATGAGTGCATTATAGGTGCCATGGCTTTTGTGAAAGCAGAAACCGTTTTTCAGAAAAGAAAATTAATTGTGGGTAATCCAGCTGCTGCCATTAAAGATGTAACAGAGGAAATGATTAGTTGGAAGACGGCAGGAACTAAATTATACCAACAATTGCCGACAGATTGCCATGAGAGTTTAAAAGAGGTGGAGCCCTTAAGAGTAGTTCCTGAAAACAGACCCGTCCAAGAGGATTTTTATAAAACATTGAAAGAGATAAAGCGAAAAGAATAATATGTCGCAGATAGAATTTAAAATGCCCAAAATGGGTGAGAGTATAACGGAAGGAACCATCATTAATTGGCTCGTCCAAGAGGGCGATTCGTTTGATGAAGGAGATATTTTAGTGGAGATTGCCACAGATAAAGTAGATAACGAAGTTCCTGCGCCTTCCTCAGGTGTGATGATTACACATATGGTAAATGCAATGCAAGTGGTGCCTGTGGGCGATTCAATTGCTGTTTTGGAACTTTTGAGCACGGCTAATATTGGGCAACAAAAAGTTTCTACAGCAAAGGTTTTGTCCGAACAGAAAAAGGTGGTTCAGTCAAAATCAAAACAAAAACAGACTTCTCAAAAGCAAAGTTCGTTTAGAATAAATGAGAACATATTTATTTCGCCTTTGGTGGATGCTGTTGCGCGAAAGCATCATATTAGTTATGAAGAGTTGGCGCGTATTTCTGGTTACGATAATATCCCGA
>JAESTG010000418.1 GCA_016763715.1 Flavobacteriaceae bacterium | reverse complement strand
GGTAAATGAGCGGCTATTTTGTGAGTCCGCCTTGATAAAATCTCGGTTGAGATCTAGATTTCGAGCGTTTCCCCTAAAACCATATTCTTTAGGGCCATTTTGATTTGTTCGAGTTCCCGAGTTTCTGTTAAGGGCGCCTCCTACATTATATATAGGAATAACCATAATGATAGTTTGTTTAGGGGAAGGGAGGGCTTCTTGAGCTAAATCTCGGATGAGAAGCATAGAAGCATCTATGCCATCACTTTCACCAGGGTGGATGCCATTATTGATAAACAGAATATTTTTCTTTTCATCATCAGAAAATTCACTTTCAAAACTACGATTGGGGTTGTAGCTTACTAAGTGTAACGGTTGCCCGCTATCTGTTTTCCCTATTTCATAGACTGCAACTGAAGGATAAGCTTCGGCTAATTTTTTGTAAAATTCAATGACCTCTTCATATGTAGGAGTTTCGGTTCCATTGCTAGTTTCAAAGGTAGTTGTGAAATCATAATCAATTTGGGTGTTTTCAGAATTACAAGAGACTAAAAGTATAGCAACTATAGAATACAATAGAATGGACTTCATTTTACTAGGTTTTCAACAAATATAGAGTTTAAAATTATTCATTTTGAATTGAACAGTTTCATCTCATTTGAGAGAACATAAAAATTAAGTTTACAGATTTTGTATTTTAAATAGAAAAGAATGGTTTTAATTTAAATTTCTTTTCTATATTCGTGTATTAATATTAAACTTTAAAACTTTTATTATGAAAAAAATTACGTTGTTAGGTGCGGCTTTGTTTGCTTCTGTAGTAACATTTGCACAAACTGAAACTTTTGTTAGCGAAACTGGAGGAGTAAATAATCCTGTTGTTTATGTAAATCAAAATTTCCAATTAGACCCATGTAGTGTTACCGGACCTGGTAATGCATTTGAAAATGGAAAAAGTGCTACTCAGAATTTAGGACGTATCGTGGCTCACGATGTTGTTGTAGCTGCGGGTACTGACGAATCTTTAGAAACTATTACTGCTAATATCTTTATTGGTACAGAAGGTTCTGGTGTAAATGCTGCTTTTGTAGACGTATATGTTTATGAAGATAATGCTGGAAGCCCAGGTACTTTAATTACTTCTGAGTTAGGATTCATTCCAAATTCTCAAACAGTTGTAGGAGCTAATTTTGGTTTTGATGTTTGGGAAGTTGAATTAGATATCACTGATGTTCCTTTACCTGGAGACTCTGGATCTGATACTACTTACTGGGTAGGTCTTGCTGTTGAAGCAACTGATGCTAGTAACCTTTTCTGGGAAAACTCTACTGCTGGACTTGTTGGAGCTGGTGAAGCTTACGACGATGGTTTAGGAGGAGGTTTCATTATTGACGGAACTTTAGAAGGTGTTTATGTAATTTCTGGTGAATGTACTCCTATTGTATTAGGTCTTGGTGATAACTTAGCAGATCTTGTAAATATTTATCCTAATCCAGCGACTACAATAATCAACATTGATGTTCCAACTAGTGTGGAAATCCTTAGTGTTACTTTGTATGACGTTTTAGGAAAAAATACTGGAGCTACTTTGACTAACGGTACTATAGATGTATCTAACCTTTCAAGAGGAGTTTACATTTTGAATGTAAAATCTACTCAAGGTACACTTACGCAAAAAGTAATCAAGAGATAATTTGATCTTGATCATTAATGAAAAGCCCCGCAGTTTGCGGGGCTTTTTTTATGCCTAAATTTGAGAGATGCTAAAACACATATAGGGATATGTAGAAGTAGGTGTATCGTTAAATGAGGTGCTTATTTATCGCGCATGGACAGCGTAGTATATCAGGTAGAGTGTGTGTAAAGTAAAGAGATGATTGATTTAGAGAAACTACCGCCATAAGGCATTGAGCAATTAATCAACTACATAAAAAAGCGGAACCATTTGTTGAAAATGATTCCGCTTTTGTCTTTATGTGAAAAATGAACTTTAGCTATTCATAGAGATGAGAAACTCATCATTATTTCGAGTTTGTTTAATACGATCATTAATGAACTCCATAGCTTCAACAGGGTTCATATCTGCTAAGTATTTACGCAATACCCACATACGTTGAATTGTCTTCTCATCGAGAAGTAAATCGTCTCTACGCGTACTAGAAGAAGTAAGATCAATTGCAGGGAATATTCTTCGGTTAGATATTTTTCTATCCAATTGAAGTTCCATGTTTCCTGTTCCTTTGAACTCTTCAAAAATTACTTCGTCCATCTTGGAGCCTGTGTCGGTAAGTGCGGTAGCAATAATAGTTAAGGACCCGCCATTTTCAATATTACGTGCAGCACCAAAGAAACGTTTTGGTTTGTGTAATGCGTTGGCATCGACACCACCACTTAATATTTTTCCACTAGCTGGTTGAACAGTGTTATAAGCTCTTGCTAAACGTGTGATTGAATCTAGTAAGATTACTACATCATGGCCACATTCTACCAGTCTCTTAGCCTTATCAATGACAATGTTAGCAATACGCACATGCTCTGTTGCTTCCTTGTCAAAAGTAGAAGCAATAACTTCTCCTCTTACATTTCTTTGCATATCGGTAACTTCCTCTGGTCGTTCATCAATCAATAAAATGATTTGATACACTTCTGGATGGTTAGCAGCTATAGCGTTGGCAATATCTTTTAAAAGTACTGTTTTACCCGTTTTAGGCTGTGCTACAATCATACCACGTTGTCCTTTACCAATTGGCGAAAACAAATCAATGATCCGAGTAGATAATGAACTCCCTTTTTCAGCTAAATTAAATTTTTCTTGAGGGAATAATGGTGTTAGGTGTTCAAACGAAACACGATCTCTAACTACATTAGGATTCAAACCATTAATTTTTGAAACACGAATTAAAGGAAAATACTTTTCTCCTTCTTTTGGAGGTCTTACATTTCCTTTTACAGTATCACCTGTCTTTAAACCAAATAATTTGATTTGCGATTGTGATACATACACATCGTCTGGAGAGTTGAAATAGTTATAATCAGAAGATCTCAAAAACCCATAACCATCAGGCATGATCTCTAATATCCCTTCACTTGAAATGATTCCTTCAAACTCATAT
>JAESTG010000417.1 GCA_016763715.1 Flavobacteriaceae bacterium | reverse complement strand
TGGACAAATAGATATTAAAGGTTCTTCTCAGGCTCGAAATATAGCGACTCAAGATGATTTGATTCTTCAGCTTCAGCATGTAAGAGAGATTATTGATCAGATATTTGAGATTGAACCATTACCTATTTATGAACAGATTAGTTTCAGAATAGAAGATTTTTTAAATGATTTGAAAGAGCATTTACAAGTGGATAGCGAGCGTCGTGTTCTTGATTTTCTTCGGAATGAAATCGTACCACTCTATGATCATTTAAGTGAGAAAAATGATAAGTTAAAGGAATTGATAGATAGGTATTATAAGCTTTTGGATGAGGATAAAGGTTTTATTTATAAGCATAGAAGAGACTATGATGAGTCTGTGATGCGTATCAATAAAACCATGGCTGGGATTTTAGATAAAAAGCAGGAAGGAGCACAGGTTATGTATCCACATTACTTCGAGCGTTTTAAAACGGATGGCGTGGAGCACAATCTTTATATTGGAGAGTCTATAACTCAGAAGGACAGTTTTAATAAAATATACTTGTATAATATCCGTCTTTGGCAATTGCAGGTAATGTGCGAAATGGAGAATAGTTTCTATCAATTAAAGGAGAAGTTGTTGGTGCCGCTGGACGTAGCTTCTATGGTTTTAGTATTTAATAGTTCGTTATCGCTCCGTTTTAGAATGGATGAAAAGCGTTTTGATGTAGATGGAACATATAATGCACGCTATGAGGTCGTGAAAAAACGAGTGGATAAGGCAAACATCAAAGGAACCAATGAGCGCATAACACAACCAGGGAAGATTTCGATTGTGTATTCTCAGAAAAGTGATGAATTGGAATATTTGAAATACGTAAAATTTTTACAGTCAAAAAAACAACTAGGCAACAAGGTTGAGATGCTTGAATTGCAAGATTTACAAGGAGTCACAGGATTGAAGGCTATTCGGGTGAATGTCTTATATAATCGAGGCAAACAGGATAAAGAGTATTATACCTACGAAGACCTAATGAGTGCTATTAGTGATTAGTAATGGCGTCCATAGCATCGCTTGTTAAAAAGGCAATAGCAAAGGAGGCCACTGAAAAAATAATTCCTAGCATAAAAATTGTATAAGTAACCCTCAAGATTTTATACTTGCGTTGCAACACCAACCCAAGGAAATATAGGTCTTTGGTAAGTGAAGAGTATATGTATTCCTATCATTGATCATTTCATTCATGGCCCAATCGAACTCATCAAGACTCATTTGATGGAAGTTTCCAAAGAACAATAGATTGACTTTTTTGTTGGTTACATCCTCCTTTGTAAATTTGCCTGTGGTCACATTCGGCCGGGTTGCCAAGACGGATAAAATCATAGAAACTAAGGTGAAACAGAGAAAGATAATGGTAGGTATAATTAAATAAGTGTTGGATTCGTTGTCTAGCTTCGGAATTAAATTTGACAATGCAATAGACAAAATAATAGCATTTACTGAAATCAAAATATTTGCTGTGGTATCAGCTATATCACTCAGTTTAATGTGATTTTTAAGTGTTATTCTAAATACACTTTGAATCGCTTTTTCAGGATCTACACTTTTCAGTTTAGCCTTTAGCTTTTTGTTTTTATTTTTTTTCTCTTGATCCAATTTAACCATCTCTGCTTTCATGAGCTGTATGTTTTCTGCTTTTTTTGGCGACCAATGTTCTTGGGCATAGTCTGTATAAAAAGTATGTTTATTTTCAAGTAACTCTATATTGCCTTCCAACCACTTTCGTTTGCTATTGTTTTCCTGGCCTTGTATTTTCCACTCTAGTCGCAATAATTCACTAGCCTCTTGAAAATAATCCTTGGCAAAGTGAGAAGCATCTGCATCTCTTATAATACGTTCCATCTCATTTGTAGGCTCCGAATCGAATACCGTGGCCATGATACATTGAGATACTTTTTTAATAATCGTTTCGTCAACTTGTTGGCTTCTAAGAAATTTCTCGCCTATTGCTACGCCTTTTTCTTCGTGTTTGTCACAACCATTAACATACCCAACATCGTGCAATAATGTCGCCAAAAGTAAGACTTGGATATCTTCTTCTGAAATCGAATTATTTGCAACGATTTCTTTTGTACTTTTAAATACTCTTTTGGTATGAGTAAGATTGTGATATAAGAAATTGCTGGGCAGCTCCTCAGTTAGTAGCTTTTCAACAAAGTTATAAGTTTCATCAATCAGTTGCGACATGCCTTATTTTATTAGATTACCAAATTACTAAATTTTAGCATTAGTCAATAGATATGAACAAACTTTACATTTTACTTACTGTAGGAACATTATTATTGATTTCAAGTTGTGCTACATATACCGCAAAGTATAGCGATGACTATAATACAGACGAGACTTCTACCACTAATAAGGAAATAGAGAAGACATTTTACCTTATTGGTGATGCTGGTAAGGCAGGAAGCACTGAGTCTTCCGCATTGAATGCCTTTTTGGATTATGTAAGTGAAAAGAAAACGAAAGGTGACTATCTAATTTTTCTTGGCGACAATATTTATGAGAAAGGATTGCCAGACAAAGACCATGAAGAAAGAACTGATGCCGAATCACAGATCGATGCTCAAATAAATGTTGCGAAATCATTTAAAGGAAAAACCATTTTTATCCCTGGCAATCACGATTGGTATTCTGGCATCAAGGGGATGAAAAACCAAGAAAAATATATTGAGAATGCCCTAGGAAAGAACACATTTCAGCCAGAAAATGGTTGCCCTATAAAGGCTATTGATATTACAGATAATATTGTTCTTTTAATGATAGATACGCAATGGTACCTCAATAGATGGGACGAGCATCCAACCATAAATGATGATTGCGAAATTAAAACGCGAAATGACTTTATGCTGGAATTAGAAGGAGAACTCAAAAAGAACAACGAAAAGACAATCCTTTTAGCCATGCACCATCCCGCTTATACGTATGGTCCTCATGGCGGTGGATTTAGTGCAGACAAGCATTTATTTCCTTTTCAAAGTAAAATACCACTGCCAGGAATTGCATCATTAATAGCACAGTTTCGCACACAAGGAGGTATTTCTCCGCAAGATCGTTACAACAGCCGTTATATTGAATTAATGAATCGTCTTACCACTATGGCTAGGAGTAATGACCGTCTAATCTTAGCCTCAGGTCATGAGCATGCATTGGAATACATTGATGCCAATGGGGTGAAGCAAATTGTCTCTGGTTCAGGATCCAAGAAGTCGGCGGTCTCTTTAGGGAAGTATGCTAAGTTTGTTTATGGAAATCAAGGGTTCGTAGTACTTGAAGTATATAAGGACGGTTCATCTCAAGTTAAGTATTATGCCGCCGATGCAGGTAAACCTAGCCTTATTTTTTCTTCGGAAGTACACCCAGCTACCGCTACTTATGATGTATCAAATTTACCCGATACTTTTGAAAGCAATATTGATACTTCAGCCTATAGTAAAGAATCGATAGAGAAAGGAACGAGCTATAAGTGGTTTTGGGGTGATCATTATCGCTATAGCTACGGAACCGATATAAATGTACCAATTGCCACTTTAGATACGCTTATGGGAGGATTTACCGTTGTAAGAAAAGGAGGTGGGCACCAAACACGTTCATTAAGATTGAACGACAAATACAGTCGTAATTTTGCCTTGCGTGGGGTAAAGAAAAGCGCAACTCAATATTTAC
>JAESTG010000416.1 GCA_016763715.1 Flavobacteriaceae bacterium | reverse complement strand
TTGCCCTTTTGACTGAGATTAAATTTGACCGATTGAGCCATTCCTTGAGCACCCATAATGAGAAGATTTACTTATAAGTCGATAAATGATAGGGGAAAGTTACACTTACCTAGTCTTCTTTACTCGTTTCAGATACAAAAAATTCTGAGGATTGATCCCTAGTCCACTTACTTTTTTACTAACAAAGCGTATGGCCATATCATAGAATAAAGGTACTACAGGTGCTTCTGCAATGATGATTGAATCCATTTGGGTGTAAATTAGCTTACGTTCTTCAATGTCAATAATAGATAGAGATTTCTCATACAAACTATCCATAGTCGTATTCTTATAATGCATATAATTGGGGCCGTTTGGAGCAAAATTTGGGCTGTAAAATAGAGAAAGATAATTTTCGGCATCTGGGTAGTCTGCAACCCAACTTGCTCGAAAAACATCAAGTTCTCCACTGCTTTTCATTTGACGCAATGTAGAAGGAGGAACTACATCAATGGTAACAGTAATCCCTACTTTCCCTAATTCACGCTGAATGTATTCGCAGATGTCAAGGTATTGGCTGTTGGTGCCAATGACAATTTCGGGATGAGTATCTCCAGTCTCCGCTTTGTATTGTGCTACCAATTGCCGGGCTTTTTCTGGCTGATATGTATAGCCCGTAATTTCGTTAAATCCCGCCAAGCCTTTAGGAATAAAACCAAACTCCGCTGGTTCACCCATGCCGTTTCGTAGATAAGTAATCATTTTACGACGATCAAAACCATAGTTGACTGCTTGACGTAGTGCTTTGGATTGTATTTCTGGAGTTTTAGTGCCTGTGAAGAAACCAAGGTATTCTGTATTGAGGTATGGCGTAGTAAGAAGTGTAACTCTGTCTTTGTACTTATCTTGCAGAAGCCCCTTAGTTGTTAAAATTTCGTCCTTATATGAGTTGTCCAAACCAGTTAAAAAGTCAATTTTTCCTTGAGCAAATTGTAAAAATTCACTTTGTTTGTCAGGTAGAAAAGTGATAGCCACGGCTTCGAGATAGGGGAACTGTACGCCAGTTTCGTCTTTTTCAAAGTAGAGAGGGTTCTTTCTAAATACGAGTTTGACATTCTCTTCCCATAATTTAAACTGAAACGGTCCAGTTCCAACAGGATTACGACGGAATTCACTTCCGTAGAAATCTACTGCTTCCTTTGGGATTACTGAAAAATAACGCATTCCTAACATACCAATGAATGGTGGGAAAGGTTGTTTCAACGAAATTTTTAATATGGAATCATTCTCGGCTTTGACCATTTCTACATTATTCATTGCCCAGCCTCCAGGTGAAGCGACTTTTGGGTCAATCAAGCGATGAAAACTATACTCAAAATCATACGCATTAACGGTCCGAGTGCCTTCAATTCCGAAGATATTATTTTTATGAAAATAAACATCATTTCGTAACGTGAAATAATAGGTGCAAGTACTGTCTACAATGTCCCATTTCTTTGCTATATCTGGTTTGATGTTTAGCGAATCATCCAATTGAACAAGTCCGTTAAACAATTGATTGGTTGGCCAAATATTTTGAGGGTTTCGTGCAAAAGCGGGATCCAAAGAGGTAATGTTGCTGTGCTCATTATATCGAAACACTAGGTGGTCGCGTGTTTTGTCCTGTTTGTCAGAACAGGAAAAATTCAAAAAAAACACTGCTAGCATGAAAAGGAGTGAAACACTTTGCTTGAGGCGAGAGGTTAAACTCGCTAAACGGTTATATGTAACGGGAGAATACAATTTTTTTCGTAAAGCCTTATGGTGTGTTAATTTTGTTGTGATCATTTAAAAGCATGAATTTAATTTAAAATTCAGTCATAATTACATGATAGTTAGCATTTTTTATGAATCCTTTTGGTAGCATGTCTTCGATGCATAACATTGGTGAGATTGGATATACTTTGTATTTTTGCTCTCTCGATTAAAACATCATGTCTACACCTAAAAAAGTTGCTTTCTACACCCTCGGTTGTAAGCTCAATTTTTCCGAAACTTCCACAATCGCTCGAAATTTTTCTTCGGAAGGATTTGATCGTGTGGATTTTACGGAGAAGGCAGACATTTACGTGATTAACACTTGTAGTGTAACCGAAAATGCAGATAAGCGTCTTAAAACAGTTATAAAACAGGCTCAAAAGGTAAATCCGGATGCGTTTGTAGCTGCTATAGGGTGTTATGCACAATTAAAACCACAAGAATTAGCCGATGTACATGGAGTTGATTTGGTATTGGGGGCTACCGAGAAATTCAAAATAATAGATTATATCAATGATCTTTCCAAAAATGACTTTGGAGAAGTGCATTCTTGTGAAATAGAGGAAGCCGATTTCTATGTGGGTTCATATTCTATCGGAGATCGAACCCGAGCCTTTTTGAAAGTCCAAGATGGTTGTGATTATAAATGCACTTATTGCACAATACCTCTGGCACGCGGTATCTCCCGTAGTGATGAATTGCAGAATGTATTAAAAAATGCAGCTGAGATTTCAGCAAAAGGAGTCAAAGAAATTGTACTAACAGGTGTGAATATTGGGGATTATGGCAAGGGTGAGTTTGGCAATAAAAAGCATGAGCACACTTTTTTTGAATTATGCGAGGCATTGGATAAGGTGGTAGGAATAGAGCGATTGCGAATTTCTTCGATTGAGCCTAATTTACTTAAAAATGAAACGATTGATTTTGTTTCTCAATCCAGAACTTTTGTACCACATTTTCACATTCCTTTGCAAAGTGGGAGTGATGTTTTGTTAAAATTGATGCGTCGTCGTTATTTAACACAACTATATACCGAAAGAATTGCAAAAATTAGAGAGGTAATGCCTCATGCTTGTATTGGTGTAGATGTGATTGTTGGCTTCCCAGGAGAAACCGAAGCTCATTTTTTGGAAACATATAATTATCTTACAAATCTTGATATTTCCTATTTGCATGTTTTTACATATTCTGAAAGAGAAAATACTCCAGCTGCCACTATGGGTGGGGAGATTCAAAAGAATGTGCGAAGTAAGCGTAGTAAAATGCTTC
>JAESTG010000415.1 GCA_016763715.1 Flavobacteriaceae bacterium | reverse complement strand
CTAAATCCATTTTATTAACACAAACAATAATGTGAGGAATTTGCAGTAATGATGCAATAAAAGCATGTCTTCTTGTTTGTTCAATGACGCCATGACGCGCATCTATTAAAATTAATGCAACATTTGCAGTAGACGCACCAGTTACCATATTTCGGGTATATTGAATATGCCCAGGGGTATCTGCTATAATAAACTTACGTTTTGGCGTAGTAAAATACCTGTAGGCCACATCTATAGTAATCCCTTGTTCTCTTTCATCCCGAAGCCCATCAGTGAACAACGCTAAGTCAACACCATCATGTCCCTTACGCTTACTTGTAGATGCAACAGCCTCTAATTGATCTTCAAAAATTGCTTTAGAATCGTATAATAATCGTCCAATTAACGTACTTTTTCCATCATCTACGCTTCCTGCAGTGGTAAAACGTAATAATTGATTGCTATCTATTGCCATTGTTTAATTTTAATTCGTCAAATTTAAGTATTTCTATTCGCTCTTTACCTTTTATCAGAAAGAGTTTGAAGTTTAATGCCGTATCAAATACTGAGTTAAATTGAAAGACTTGAAACTCACGCCCATCGTATGGGAGTCCATTATTAATTTTCATTCTTTGAGCGACTTGATTGTTGTTTTTAATAAACCGTCTTTGAGCTCTGTTGATCTTGTTTTTCTCTGATGTTTTGTATTGATACTCATAGCGGAGTACCATAGGTGTAGAGGCTATGGAGTCTCCTTCCAACAAAATTTCATATTTGTTATGATAAGTACGGAAAAAATATACTTTCCTAATTCCTCCATTCTTATTAGATTCTATATTACTGAATGACTTCTTAAATATTACTTCGTCATAATCATTATCTATTATGGCATATCTATTAGTATCAAGCTCATTCTTTTCAATTAAACGATTAGTAAACTTATAGTTTTCCTTTACATAGCTGGCTAAATAACCAGAAACCTTAAGTGCTCCCTTAGTATTAACATGTCCTGCATCTAAAAAATCACTTTGCTGAAAGTCTAATTCATCCCACAACTCATTAAAATCAACCAAAGGAATCTGTTTTTCATTGACATATTTCATTATGAGTTGTTGATGTGACTTGGCCCGTTCACCCAATGTATCCTGAAAAAATGGAGCACTTACTAATAAAACAGGAACATTATAATCTTTAAATTTTTCTAGAAGTTTATCAATATTATCTCTTTCATTTTGATTTAAAGTAACAATAGGAACATCTCTGTTCTTGTTTGCTCGAATGCTCTTAATCTTCTTGTCCCAAATATCTTTTCTATGAAAAAACCTTGAAAAATACCCATTATTAAAATCTGCATTTTGATCCAACATAAGCTCCTTCCCGTTTACAATATCAACCCACTTGTTATGCCTTCTAATGGTTGGAGATATATTTGGCAACTCGAAAAGGCCATACGTTTTGTTATGTGCATGTACCTTTGCCAATGAAAACCCCATGTTATCAAAGGTATTATATTGAAAAAAAAGTGTCTTTTTTTCAAAACTCTTTAAGCTTCTTACTGTTCCAAAGAAAATATCAACAATAGCCAATTCGACTACATTATCACTTAGAACCTCATCAATTACTGGCATAGTAGTACTCAAACGCTGTCCCGCAGTCGAAAAGTTAAAAGTCGTTTTCTTTAATTTTTTCTGAAGTAACCTAGGATCTAAACCATTCAATCCATGGGAGCTTCCAAAAATAGCGATATCTACATTTTTGTTAAGATTTTTTTAAGTAACCCTAGAAAATGAACTAATCCTTTCTTCCTTAAAAAATGAATCTGTAAAGCTAAGTCCTATCACAATAATGATAGAAAACAACAATACTTTGGAAATTAGCTTTAGCATTGGTTAAAATTGAAAATAAATAAATTCCTTTGGAGCAGAATCTCCGTAAACTCCAAACATAATAATGGTAAAAACAATTACAAAATAGATACTCCATCGAAGCAACACCCCTTGTTGAAATAATACTTTGGAAGCACCTATCCTTTTATGAAACACTTCAAATAGCATGGGTAGTACTATCGCAATAATTGATAAGTAAAACTCTTCTTTCTGAAGCCCTAATTCAAACAACCCTCCATTTAATATTTCAGAATAATTATTAACACCAATATTACTAATTAATTGAAAGGGCTCTTGTGCATTATTGGCTCGAAAAAATATCCAAGCAAAACAAACAATACTAAAAGTAATGAATATAAAAAATATCTTGATAGAAATAGTATTTGAATTCATCCTTAATCTAGTGAAAAGCTGTTTTCTTACCCCAGAAAGTGCTTTTTCAAGGACAATTATAATTCCATGAATAGCTCCCCAAATCACGAAGGTAATAGCAGCGCCATGCCATAAACCACTCACTACGAAAACAAAAAATAAATTGAAATACATTCTAGACTTTCCTACCCTGTTTCCTCCCATTGAGATATACACATAATCTCTAAACCAAGTGGAAAGCGAAATATGCCACCTTCGCCAAAACTCAGTAATCGATTTAGATAAGTACGGACTATCAAAGTTCTTCATTAAGTCAAAGCCCATCGCTCTAGATAGTCCAATAGCTATGTCAGAATAACCTGAAAAGTCACAATATATTTGGAAGGCAAAGAATACAGTTCCAACAATTACTTCATATCCATTATAAACTCCTGTATTGTTAAAAACTTCATTAGCTAAAACTGAAACACGATCTGCAATCACCATTTTCTTAAACAATCCGAACGCGACCAAAAGCAATCCAGAACGTACTTGATCGTAATTGAATTTATAGGTTTTATAAAACTGCGGAAGTAAATGCGATGCTCTTTCAATAGGGCCGGCAACTAACTGGGGGAAAAATGCAACAAAAGTGAAAAAAGCTAATGCATCCTCACTTGGCTTTAACTTCTTTCTATAAATATCTAGTGTGTAACTAAGCGTTTGAAACGTGTAAAAGCTAATTCCAACTGGTAATATAATATTAAGCGTGCTTATTTCAAGTTCCTTCCCAAATAGACTAAAGGCATCTACAAAACTTTCAATAAAAAAGTTGGCATACTTGAAATATATTAAAAAGCCGAGATTAACACTTAAGCTTATCCAAAGCAATAGTTTACGTCTAGAGAGATTTTCAGTTTTAAACAATTGCTTTCCAACCAAATAATCTACAAGCGAGCTTATTGCTATTAAGAATAGAAACCGCCAATCCCACCAACCATAAAAAACATAGCTAGAAACAAGGAGTAAAATATTTCTAGGATTCTTTTTTGATGCAACTAGCCAGTATAGTACAAATACTATTGGAAAAAAAATAGCAAAATCTAACGAGTTAAAGAGCATCTAAAGAGTGATTAATTTAAAAATACCCCTGCCGCTTACGATCTTCCATGGCAGATTCGCTACGTTTATCTTCGGTGCGATTTCCACGCTCTGTTCGTTTCATTGCAGCAACTTCAGCTACAATTTTTTCTAAATTATCTGCATCACTTTCTATCCCTCCGGTAATGGTAATGTCACCCAGAGTTCTAAACCGTATTCTTTTTGATTCAACCTTTTCACCTTCCTCTAACTTCAAGTGTTCTGAAACAGGAATCCATGAATTACTTCTCCAAACCACATCTCGCTGATGTGCCAAATACAAACTTGGAATACTTATGTTTTCACGAAGGATATAGTTCCAAACGTCCATTTCGGGCCAGTTACTAATTGGAAAGGCTCTAAAATGTTCGCCTTG
>JAESTG010000414.1 GCA_016763715.1 Flavobacteriaceae bacterium | reverse complement strand
TATTTTGAATTGAATTATTTCAAACAATTGTTAAATAGCCCAGACTATAATGCATCCATTTTAATAGCAATCAAAGACGGAAAAATAGCTGCAGGAGCTGTATTTACAGTAACACAACGTTTTATGCAGTATCATTTAGCTGGAACCGCTGCTTCCTATATTTACGACACCCCAATGAAGTTAATTTTGGACGAAGCACGATTGAAAGCAAATGAATTACAATTAGATTTTCTGCATTTAGGAGGAGGAGTTGGAGGTAGCGATGAAGATTCACTTTTTAGGTTTAAATCAGGTTTTTCAAAGCTATTTTCCCAGTTTAGGACTTGGCAATATATTGTCAACCCAAGCGTATATCAAGAATTAGTTAACAGTAATGGTATTTTGGAAAGTGATTTCTTTCCTTTGTATGGAGCACCAAAAAAATAAATCAAGTATGACCCCCCAAAGAATATACCTATCGTCACCTCATATGGGCGGCACCGTACAAGCGTTTGTAAATGAAGCATTTGAAACCAATTGGATTGCTCCTTTAGGCCCAAATGTAGATGGATTTGAACAATCCTTGGAAAAGTATTTGGGAGGAACCCATCATGTTGCTGCCTTGAGTTCAGGTACAGCAGCCCTTCATTTGGCTTTGATACTTGTAGGAGTGAAAAGCGGAGATGAGGTGATTTGTCAGACAATGACTTTTTCTGCTTCGGCTAACCCCATTGTATATCAGGGAGCAACACCTGTTTTTGTAGATAGTGAAGTGGATACCTGGAATATGTGCCCTATCGAAATGGAGAAAGCAATACAAGATAGAATTGCGAAGGGTAAAAAACCGAAAGCAATTGTGGCTGTTCATTTGTACGGTATGCCTTTTATGGTAGATGAGATTGTCGCTGTTGCAAAAAATATGAAATACCATTGATTGAGGATAGTGCAGAGGCATTAGGAAGTACATATAAAGGAATCCCTTGTGGGACATTTGGTGATATCTCAATTCTTTCCTTTAATGGAAATAAAATAATTACCACTTCGGGAGGGGGCGCATTGGTGACTCCAAGCAAAGCTATAAAGGATAAAACGGTTTTTTTAGCTACTCAAGCTAGAGATGATGCTCCACATTATGAGCATTCTCAAATTGGATATAACTATCGTATGAGTAATATATGTGCTGGAATTGGAAGAGGGCAATTGGAAATTTTGGATGCACATGTAGCTTTAAGAAGGGTAAATAATGAATTTTACAAAGACCTTTTTAGTGAAAATGTTGGGGTGACGGTTTTCTGTGAAAAGGATGATTCATTGTTCTCTAATCATTGGCTGAGCTGTATAACTTTTGATGCCAATTCAAAGTTTTCTTCGGAGGAACTCAGATTGGCTCTTTCAGTAGAGAATATTGAATCTCGGCCCCTTTGGAAACCTATGCATTTACAACCTGTTTTTTCTGAAGCTCCTTACTATGGTAGTGGTGTTTCGGAAAGTCTGTTTTCTTGTGGTCTATGTCTTCCCTCTGGGTCCAATTTATCTTTAGAGCAAAAGGAACGTATTCGTCTTGTAATTGAGAATTTGGGCTAGATAATAACTATATTTGCACCCCCCAACTGCTTTAACGTGAAGAAAACTGAACAAATTTTTGGACAGCTATACAAAGGCGACAATAAATTAAGCCTATTGGACCAGCGATATTTGCCACGATGGATCGTCGTTTTGATAGATGCATTGTTGGTGATAATTTCCATTGTTTCTGTCTATTTTATATTTCAGGGGACACCAATCAATTTTCACGATGTCCTTTCTATTCCAGAACAAGGATTAGTGATATTAGCGGTAAGCCTAGTTTTCTTCTATATTTTTCGAACTTATTCAGGGATTATACGACATTCCACATTTACCGATATTAGAAAACTTGCCTTTGCAATGATCTCGTCTACTGGGAGTTTGTACGTGTTTAACCTTATCTATGATGGAATAACTGGGCAGAAAATATTTCTCAGCACCTTTCTTTTTATATTTATGTTGCTGTCTTTTTCGATGATGTTGGTTTTTAGAATTGTAGTTAAAGAAAGTTATGTCTTTTTAAAAAGAGCAGCATCGGGAAGTAATAAAAAAAGAGTTGCTATTGTTGGGGTTAGCGATAGTACTATTTCATTGGGTAGGGCTATAACGACAGAATCAAACTTACCCTATACTCTGGTTGGATTTCTTACCAAAACCATGGTTTCAAAGAGGTACGAAATCCTTGGAAAACCTGTGATTCCTGTACAAAAAGGTCTTGCTGCTTCCCTATTAGCACATAATATAGAGGCTGTTATTTTAATTAGCGATTCTCTCGGTGGAACCTTGAAAAATGAAATTGTTGAAGTATGTATTGCGCATCAAATAGAAGTTCTTAATGTGCCAAACATGGAGAAGTGGAATACTAAGGATGATATTAAAAACCAAATTAAGCCTATTCAAATCGAAGATTTATTGGAACGAGAGCCCATCGTTATTGACGATGAAATGATTCGGAAAGACTTGAATGGAAAAACGATTTTGGTAACTGGTGGAGCTGGTTCAATTGGTAGTGAAATAGTTCGGCAAATTTCTGAATTTAATCCCAAACAGGTGATTATCTTGGATCAAGCAGAGTGTGCATTGCACGAACTAGAACTATATTTACTTCAAAATTATCCGAAGCTTAATTTTATTACTGAATTGGCAGATATTAGTAATATGTATCGGATGGAACTCATGTTCAAGAAATATGATTTTGATTTTATTTATCATGCCGCAGCATACAAACATGTCCCTTTAATTGAAAGAAACCCGCATGAAGCTATCTACGTAAACATTCTTGGAACTGTGAATATTGCCATTTTATCTATCACTTACGATATAGATAAATTTGTGATGGTATCTACGGATAAAGCTGTGAACCCGACTAATGTGATGGGTGCGTCTAAACGCGCTGCCGAAATGTATGTACAATCTCTTCAAAAGGAGAAAGGAATCTATACTAGATTTATCACTACACGTTTTGGAAATGTTCTAGGCTCTGATGGGTCTGTAATTCCACATTTTAGAAAACAGATTATGCAAGGGGGACCGGTTACTGTAACCCACAAAGATATTATTCGCTATTTCATGACTATTCCAGAAGCTTGTCAGTTAGTATTGCAAGCTGGTACTATGGGAAAAGGGGGAGAGATTTATGTTTTTGATATGGGGAAACCTATTAAAATACTAGACTTAGCCGAACGAATGATTCGTTTGTCTGGCCTAGAACCATATAAAGATATTGATATTAAGATTACGGGATTGCGCCCTGGTGAAAAGTTGTATGAGGAATTATTAAATGATACATCAACGGTATTGTCTACACACCATCCAAAAATTATGATATCCAAAGTCCCTACGGGTGATTTTTCACAAATTAAAAAAGAAATTAAAACAATCATAAAAACTGCTACACGACACGAGGATAAGAGGGTGGTTCAATTACTAAAGGAATTAGTGCCAGAATTTATTAGTGAAAATTCAACTTTTGAAGAGTTAGATGTGAAACCCAAGCCGAAAAATGGACTGGAAACAACTTAATTAAATGAGTAATTTCTGTTTTTTAAGAAACCCTATATTTGCATCAAAATAAGCCCACCTATGAAGAAGTTTTTCATTCTTTTTTCAGTACTCATACTTGCTACTTCTTGTGCCTCTAAAAAGGAGATAATTTATTTTCAAGATGCCGATGGACTTAATGATAAGTTAAGTGATCAAAACTTTGAACCTATTATTGAAACTAATGATATTTTATATGTTGCAATATCATCTATCGATGAAGCAGTGATTGCTCCATTCAAGCGAAACACAGGTTTAGAAGGAAATATTACCAATTCAAATGCAGGTTTACAAGGGTATTTAGTGAATGTGGATGGAACTATTAATTTCCCCGTAATAGGAGATGTTTCCGTAGCAGGAAAAACACGTGGACAAGTAAAATCAGATTTGAGAGCTGCCCTATCTGAGTATATTACTGATGTAGTAGTTGATGTACGAATTATGAATTTTAAAATTACCGTTCTAGGGGAAGTGAACGCACCTGGCGTATACACTATTCAAGATGAGCGGGTAACTTTACCAGAGGCATTGGGTCTGGCAGGAGATCTTTCCGAAGATGGAAAAAGAGAAAACATAATGGTGATACGAAAAGTGAATGGAAAACAGCAAGTGGCTCATGTTGACCTCACGAAAACAGATTTCTTTTCAAGCCCTTTTTATTTTCTGAAACAGAACGATGTAGTTTATGTTCAACCCTCTTTAAAAGGAGTGAAAAAGTCAGGGTTTATACCAGATATTCCAGCACTGTTGTCAGTAGTTACCATTATATTGAGTAGTATAATTTTATTGACTAGATAATCCCTCACCTATGAATGACCCGCGCATGGAACAGCAAGAAAAAGAACAGTCACTAAGAGAGATAGTGGATCAATACACACGGTTTTGGTTTTTGTTCATTTTAGGAGTAATCTTCACTTCTATTGGCGCCTTTGTGTATCTGAGGTATTCTACGAGTTACTATATGAGTAGCGCTACGGTAATCATTAAAGATGAAAAAAGTGGAGGTGGAGCTACCGAACTGGCAGCATTTACGGGCCTAGGAGGATTATTGAATAGTTATGGAGGGAATAAAATTGAAAACGAACTGGCTGTCTTTAGATCCAAACGGATAATACGGAATACAGTAGAAACCCTAAACCTTAACATAACTTATGAGAGTTTAGGAACGATTAAAACATCCGAATTATACTCCTATAAGCCTTTTGAGGTACAATATTTGTCTTTCAATGACAGCACGCGGCATAAAGCAGTTCCGCAATTGTATTTCGAAGTACTTTCTGGAACTCAGTATCAAGTTGAGAATGAAACAAAGACTATCGATGGTACATACAATTTTGGAGAAGAGGTTATCCTTCCCTTTGGAAAAATAACCGTTTTCCCCGTTTTAGATAACGGTAGAATGTTTGAGAATTTTCTTGGGAAAAAAGTAGCGGTTACCTATAGGGATATTGATGCACTTGCCTTTGCATATCAAAAACGAATACAAGTATCCAATGAAATAAAGAATAGCAATGTAGTTCAATTACGATTGCTTTCTCCAGTAAGAGCCAAGGCGGAGGATTTCATTAATGAACTTATTTTTCAGTATAACGAAGATGCTAAGGCGGATAGAAGTCAGGTGGCTAAGAAAACATCCGATTTTATTGACACAAGGCTAGAAATTATTACTCGCGACTTGGATTCAGTGGAGCGAAATAAGGAACAATTCAAAAGCAGCAATCGCCTTACGAATATAGAGGCGGAAGCCCAACTTATCTTGGAAAATGCAAGTGAGTATGAGAAAAGGCAATTTGATGTTAATACCCAGTTAGAGTTGGCTAATACCATGATCGATTATATGGAACAAGCCAATAATAATGATCTTCTACCCTCTAATATTGGGCTAGAAGGAAATGAAGTGACCCAAGACGTGAATAATTATAACGCTCTTATTCTTCAGCGTAATAAACTCCTTAGAACCTCTACGGCAAAAAACCCAGTTGTAGTTAATGTGAATAACCAAATTAGCGGAATTAGAAGTAACATTTTAAATAGTCTAAAAAATACAACCAACACTCTCAAAATTAGCCTTCGCGATCTTAATTATAGAGAGGCATCGCTTAATTCGAAGTTATCTAGAGTTCCAGCAAAAGAAAAAATATTCCGAGGCATTGAACGCCAACAGACTATTAAAGAACAACTTTATTTGTTCTTATTACAGCAAAGAGAAGAAGCTTCTATTTCTTTGGCGGTCACGGCCTCAAAAGCTAAAGTTGTTGATAATGCATTTAGTAGCAAAGCACCAGTTTCTCCAAATCGACCATTAATTTATTTAGGTGCTGTTTTGGTTGGGCTATTGATTCCGTTTCTATTTATTTATAGTAGAACACTGCTAAATAATAAGGTGAATAATCGCCATGATATTGAGAAGGTATTAAGAGAGACTAGTTTGATTGGTGAAATCCCTAAACTTAAAAAAGGCGAGGAAGAATTATTTCAATCGAATGATCGAAGCATACTAGCCGAATCCTTTAGAATACTGCGAACCAATTTGCAGTATTTGTTTATCAATAAACTGAAAAATTCACATAAAGCCAATACCGTTTTTGTAACATCCACAATAAAAGGAGAGGGAAAAACATTTGTAGCATTTAATTTGGCTCTTACCTTAGCACAGACAGGAAAGAAGGTAGCACTTGTTGGAGCAGATATTAGAAACCCACAGTTGCATAGATACTTACCGAAAGAATCACAATCCAGAAAAGGTCTAACAGAATATATCATAGATCAGTCACTTTCGGTTACCGATTTGGTTGCCCAAAGTAGATATAATGAAAATTTAGATATTGTGCTTTCAGGTATTATTCCACCTAATCCAGCAGAATTGCTTATGGAGTCAAGAACCAAAAACTTCTTTGATGAGATTAGAAGCATGTATGATTATGTTGTGGTAGATACCGCACCATCTATGCTTGTGACAGATACGATTATCATTAATAAGCTTGCAGATGTGACTCTTTATGTTGTTAGAGCAAATTACACTGAAAAGAGACTGTTGGAGTTTCCAAAAGATGCTATTGAAGACGGTAGACTTGTAAATGTAGCTGCCGTTTTAAATAATGTTGCTCTTAATAATTTTGGGTATGGGAACAAGTATGGCTACAGTTATACTGATGAGAAGAAGTCTTTTTGGCAGCGAATGTTCTCTAGGTAATCTTCTGAAAACTATTCTCGATGAGAAAAAATATCTTTACTATTAGTTGCTATATTTTCATCATTTTTCATTCTAATGCGCAATCTATAGAATGGGATGGAAAGATTTCGGTGAGTGGTTTATTTTCTTCTGAAGATGTTAATCCATTTTGGATGTATGCAAATAGTGATGGGCAATTTGGTTCTGCTAGTAAATTCTCAGGACTTGGGGAAGTTAGTGGAAGCTACACTCTTAGTGATAATGCTTCCTTCGAAGCTGGAGTAGCTCTGTTTTATAGAGATGAAGTGGTTGACGAGTTTCAAAGAAGAGATCTTTATCTTCAGTTTAAAAATAGATGGCTAAAAGCAACTTTAGGAGCTAAACGCGGGGAAACTAGAGTTCAAGGTCTTTCTGCTACCAATAAAAACCTTTTGCTTTCTGGTAACGCACGTCCATTTGGCGGGTTAATTATTGAAGCCAATAATCCATTGAAACTGTCAGAGATTTTTAACATTGACTGGGGTATAGCACATTATCAGTTAAATGATAATCGTTTTGTGAACGATGTTAGAATACATTATAAAAGGCTTGGATTAATTACCCAGTTTAATGAAAACAATCAATTAACGGTTCAAATACAGCACTATGCACAATGGGGTGGGACCTCGCCAATCTTTGGGGAGCTGCCTAATGATTTTAAGGCATTTGTAGATGTATTTTTAGCCAAAAGAGCACCAGAAATTGGCATTGAAGGTGAAATTCAAAATGCAGTGGGAAATCATTTGGGTACCTATCTGATCGACTATAAATTTAATACTACTATTGGGGATTTTTCCGTGTATCATGAGCATCCATTTGAAGATGGTTCAGGTACTGGATTTGCTAATTTTCCCGATGGTGTCTGGGGAGTTTACTTTAAGCCAGAGCAAAATAAATTTTTTACGGGT
>JAESTG010000413.1 GCA_016763715.1 Flavobacteriaceae bacterium | reverse complement strand
TTCCTGTGGAATACACGGGTATCGATTACGAAATAAATGATTTGGAAATCACCATCCATTGCACCGTTAAAACGATTTACAAAACTGGCGTGGAAGTGGAAGCCATGCATGGAGCAAGTATCGTTGCACTGAATATGTATGATATGCTGAAACCTATTGACAAAGGGGTAGAAATTCATCATATAAAATTGATTAATAAAAGAGGCGGAAAATCCGATTTTAAGGATCGTTACCGCAAAGATCTTACCGCCGCTGTTATAGTTTGCTCAGACACTATTTCAAAAGGCGAAAAAGAAGACAAAGCTGGGAAAGCAATTATAAAAAAACTGGAATCCAGTCAGGTAACCATTTCTGATTACGCAATCATCCCAGATGAAAAAAGTCTCATCCAAAAACACGTCAAACTTTATGTTAATCAAGGTTTAGACCTCATCATTTTCACGGGAGGAACCGGTCTTTCAGAAAGAGACATCACCCCTGAAGCATTACATGAATTGATTGAAAGACGCATCCCAGGAATTGAGGAAGCCATTCGTAGCTACGGACAAGATCGAACTCCCTATTCTATGCTCTCAAGAAGCGTTGCAGGAACCATAAAAGACACTCTAGTTCTGGCACTACCAGGTTCCACAAATGGAGCCAAAGAATCTATGGATGCCATTTTCCCTTCAGTATTACATATTTTTAGAATACTTAAAGGCGCAAGACACGACTCATGAAAAAATCAACTCCTCTTTTAACCGATTCCTTCGGAAGAGATCACGCTTATTTACGTATTTCTCTTATTGAACGTTGCAATTTACGATGTACCTATTGCATGCCAGAAGAGGGAGTCAAGCTTTCCCCGAGAAGTCACTTGATGACCTATGAAGAAATTCACACCATTGCTAAGACTTTTGTGGATCATGGGGTTACCAAAATTAGACTCACTGGAGGCGAACCCCTTATTAGAAAGGATATTGCTGTTATTTTAGAAAAACTCGCCTCATTATCTGTCGAGCTATCCATTACCAGTAACGGTGTGATTATCGATAAATACATCACCCTACTTAAACAACATGGCGTGCACAATATTAATGTGAGTTTGGACTCCTTAGATCGTGAGAAATTCCATCAGATTACACGTCGTGACGAATTTGAACGTGTTTACAAAAACATTCTTCTTTTGGTTTCTGAAGGCTTTAATGTAAAATTAAACGCAGTACTTATGAAAGGATTCAACGAGAACGAAATTATAGATTTTATAGATTTGACTAAAGATCTTCCCGTATCGGTTCGTTTTATAGAATTCATGCCCTTTGATGGAAACAAGTGGGATATGGACAAAATGGTTTCATACGAAACAATCATGGAATATGTAAACGCTCACTATTCCGAAGAAGAAATTGAAAGGCTCCAAGATGCGCCTAATGATACTTCAAAAAATTATAAAATTATAGGTTACAAAGGAAGTTTTGCCGTCATCAGCTCTGTGACTAACCCGTTTTGTGACTCTTGCAACCGTTTACGATTAACTGCAAACGGACAGTTGAAGAATTGTCTTTTTTCTGCTACGGAATCGGATTTGCTTACCAACCTTCGAGCTGGAAAAGACATAACACCGATTATCAAAAAAGCGGTGCAAGCAAAATTCAAGATTAGAGGAGGAATGGATACTTTGGAAAAACTAAAAGACCCCAAGTTCCATTCACAAAACCGAAGTATGATTACAATTGGTGGTTAATGCATCAATGATTGATGCTGAGATAAGCAAATACTTATTAGCGTTTTTGTATATGATTTGTGGCGATTTGGTGGCTGAATCGGTAGGAGCGAAGCACGTTAGTGCTTGCGGGAAGCAGCAGCATCGGCTTCCCGCTCGACGGATTCATCCGTCGTACTAAAGATATTTTTTTTGTTCAACTTGTCAATAGCTTAACTATTTAAGCCATAATCTTATATGCATTGTTGTGCACAGTTATTTCCTATTATCAAACCATTCATTATTTTTTATTGACCAATTCTTGCTCAATGGAGGTAATGTTACAGATAATCCATCTATAGACCAGACTGTATAAAGAATCCTATAGTAAACTTCAGAATTGGAAGTAAGCTTATTTATTTGATTGATTGATAGTTTTTTAAATCTTCTATTCAAACCTCCTGAATATTTGTAACCAAGTAATTCTAAGTTAGCTTTTTGATTACTGTCAGAACCCACAAACCAAGTTGTATGTATTACTGAATTTCTTTCAACATTAATCTTGTTAAGATCTTTAACTAGTTTTTGAAATAATTTTAGTTCCTTATTATCCTCATTCCAATCTTGTGTTCGCCAATCAATCAATTTTTTTAGGGTATCGATGGCTTGACGGAAACTATGTGCTTCAAGAATAATTTTTGTTTCTTCATTGAATCCAGCAAGAAATGTTATTTTTTGTTTAACGCCTAGGAATAAGTGCTCAAAACTGACAGTGAATTTTCCGATGGATAAATAGAAATTTTCAATTTGGTCATTTTCCATTTTATTTTAATTGTACACAACGGTTTGTGTATGAAACGTAGCGTGTAAAAAGGTACTACTTTTCGGATAAACACAGAGCCGAATTTTTATATTTTGTTTTTAACTTATCAATCCTAAAAGCCAAATTTGAAAATTTGGCGGTCTTTGTAAATAAGCAGCAACCTTTGGTTTAGCAATTACTAGCTACGTTTTATACACGTTGTTGCCAGCAGTTTTTATCCAGTTATTACATCTTTAAATTTTTCAATCAGTAGTTTTGTCGGAAGTCTATACTTTACAAGTCTACTACTGATAGGTGAAATCTGTTTAGTTAAATTTTTATTCGCAATTATTTTTCCTTTTTCAGCATTTGGATGGTTTACCTTTTTCTTGGTATTCATATTTTTTAAATGCTCATCTAATATCTTCTTGAAATTTGAATCTTTTAGTGTCAAATATGGTGTCCAGTAAATTAATGTATCCATATCTATAACGGTTAATGACTTAATGAAATTAGAATTATATTTTTCTCCAAGTTTTTCTTTAGCCAGAGTTAGATACCATTGATTTAATCTGTAGTTTATGCCAAGTGTTTCAAAAATTCTGTCATTAATGAGTAAAATAGGATAAATGGTTATATTCTTTTGCTTATTTAAAGAATCATCAAATTTGAAATTATTCTCAATAATCTGAACAATTGGAGTTACTAATTGTCCAATACCAATAGGTTTGTTATTTACTTCTAAAAATTTAGATTTTAAAACGCCATTTATTTTTCGAATATCTCCAGAACTTTTTATGCTTTTTGCGATTAAAACATCTTTGTTTTCAAACAAAAAAACTTTCTTATTATGTCGAACATAATAATCAGGTTCATTTTCTGTGCTATCTAAAACTGTTTTTTTGACTAAATATGGTTTGTGAAAAATTTCATCAAGAACTTTTTTCATCAAATAATCTTCTGAAAACTTTGTATTGAAGAATTCGAAGAAAGTTCTATCTCTAGCAGATAAATTATGATGTTTATGAAATAAATTTTTTAGAATAAACTTAACGCTTTTATTGAATTTATCAACAACAAAAAAGAAATCAATTATAGAAAATGTGTTTTCATTAATCTTATAAATTGGATAATTTCTTAAAATTGTAAAGTCATCATCTTCAATAATTTCATCCGATGATAATGAGTTTAAAAATGCTTGTGATTCTTTCTCGTCAACTTGAAACTTAAAGCCATTTTTTAATTTCAATTCTAACAGTTTACCAAAAAGATATTTCATCTGATTAGAAACTTCTTTTAAACTATTTTGTGCGAAATATGAATATAAACCTTTTTCTAAATAACTATATTCTTTATCGGATTGCAGAAAGTCAATAAGGTGTTCAAATCTTACAATTGTTGCATATAGTACTTTTCCAAACTCTAAATCATTATTCTCGTAATTTCCAATATCTGAAGTTGAGAATAACATTGTAATAGACATATCAACAAGTTTCTCTACATTGTCTTCTGAATCTTCAAATTTTTGTTTTGAATTAACTTCTTTGTTTATTACTAAAAATGCTTTTAATAGATTTATTTCGTCTGTATCTCTATCATCATTTTTGTTTTCGTTAATTAAATTATCTCGATTAGATAAAATGATTTCGGCTAATCTTAAACTTGCTTCTCTAGAAACTAGAATAGGTTTTTCTCTAATATCATTTTCACGTGAATACTTTTTTACCCTTTCTATAATATCATTACGTACATCTAAATTTGAAGCAAAGTTGTCAAAATTAGGTTGAGGATTTGTATTAGAAAATCCAATTATGTTTAAAAGAGTAAATGATGATATTTGCTCAAGATATTCTAAAACATTTTTTTCTTTTTCATCGGGAAAAACGCGCTCAAATTCTAAACGAAGTACTGTGTTAATCATTATTTAAGTATGTTTCTTCAAATTGCTGGCAACGTGTTTGTGTATGGTTAGTTGCGTGGTTTAGCGACTAATTTAGCAAATAAATACCGAATAGAAAATCCGCGAGGATTTTCGTAAGTAGGCT
>JAESTG010000412.1 GCA_016763715.1 Flavobacteriaceae bacterium | reverse complement strand
CCACTAGAATGATAACAATCCCTCAAGCCACTTGGAATAATTGGATCACCACGTATGGAGCTAATCTTAGCTTTACCCTTCTAGCGGATAGTTCTGTAAACGAAGGTGCATGCAATAATTCTTCATCAAACTTTTATCAGCTCAAAGTCCCTCAATTTGATAATGTTCCTTTTGTAAATGATTATACAGGAACTCAAGATGCTTCTGCTTTTTACCCAGTAGGCACAACCACTGTTACTTGGACGGCAACAGATCTTGCTGGAAATACAGCTACTTGCTCCTTTGATGTGACTGTTAATGACACTAGTGCCCCGACAATTACGTGTCCAGCAAACATAACTTCAAACAATGATATAGGAGAATGTGGTGCAACTCTTAGTATTCCACTTCCAGTAATTACAGATAACTGTGGAAATGAGATATTACCCGACACCCAAATGGTACCCTATAACTTTAATGCTAACGGTGAATTAATCGATACCATATCTACAATCCAAATTTTTGTAGCTAGCACAAGCGATGTTTTGATAGAACTCACCTTTAGTGGCGATCATAATGATTCTACCAAAAGTTTTACAATAGCAGGACCAGACGGAGGTGTGATTTTTAGTGAATCTGATATAGATCCAGCATGTGTTATTAACACAAGAACAATAACAATCCCTGCAAATACTTGGCTTAATTGGATTTCCACTTTTGGAGTAAATCTTGACTTTACCCTTCTAGCAAATGGTTCAGTAAACGAAAGTGCATGTACAGTTTCACCTACTAATTTTTACCAGATGAAAATTCCACAGGATGGTAATATCTCTCTTGTTAATGATTATACAGGAACTCATGATGCATCTGCCTATTATCCAGTAGGTACTACCGTTGTTACTTGGACGGCAACAGACAATTCTGGAAATACGGCTACTTGCACACAAACCATTGTAGTAAATGATACCGAAGCTCCTGAATTGGTTTGTCAGAATATAACGATACAGTTAGATGCAAATGGAAGCGCAACTATTACAGCAGCAGATGTAATTGCTAGCGCAACAGATACCTGTGGTATTGCTTCGTCTACGTTAGATATAGACACATTCGACTGTTCTAATGTTGGAGCTAATAACATCTTGGTTACTACTACTGATGTAAATGGTAACATATCCACCTGTACAGCCATTGTAACAGTAGAAGATAATATTCTACCTACAATTGCCTGTGCAAACAATATTGTTGTAAATAACGACACTGGAGTTTGTGGAGCATCAGTAATATTTGCTGATGCAATTGCACTAGACAACTGTAGCATTGCTAGTGTTACTCAAACAGCAGGATTACCTAGTGGAAGTGTATTCCCTCTTGGAGTAAGTACCATAGAATATACAGCAACAGATGACAGTGGAAATAGTGTAAGTTGCTCTTTTACCATCACCGTAGAAGACAATGAACCAGCAATAGCTGTTTGTCAAAACATCACCGTGCAACTTGATGCAACTGGAAATGCTACTATCACAGCAGCAGATATCGATGGAGGGTCTTCTGATAACTGCGGAATTGACTCTGTTTCTATTGACATTAACACATTCGATTGTAGCAATGTAGGTACTAACAATGTCGTTCTTACTATAACTGATAACAATGGAAATACAAGTAGTTGTACCGCCATCGTAACGGTGGAAGACACCATAGCACCTAATGTAGTTTGTCAAAACATTACAATACAACTAGACACTAATGGTACTGCTACTATCACAGCAGCAGATGTCGATGGAGGGTCTACTGATAACTGCGGAATTGATTCTGTTTCTATTGACATTAACACATTCGATTGTAGCAATGTAGGTGCTAACAATGTCGTTCTTACTATAACAGATTCTAGTGGAAACACAGCAACCTGTACAGCGATCGTAACAGTAGAAGACACAACAGCGCCAGAGCTTGTTTGTATGGACATAACAGTAGAATTAGGTGCCGATGGAACTGTATCCATTATCCCCGACGATGTAATTAACACACTAACTGATGCCTGTGAGATTGGTACTACCTCTGTTGATATTACTTTGTTCGATTGCAGCGACATTGGCACTCCTGTTACTGTACAAGTATTCGCAAGTGATACTAATGGAAATATTAGCTCTTGCTCGGCAACAGTAACCGTAATAGATACATTAGCCCCTGAAATTACATGCCCAGCAGATCAAACTGTACAAGTAGATCAAGGAGAACAATATCTATTGCCTGATTACTTTGCAACGGGGGAAGCTACAGCTATCGATAACTGTACAAATCCAGTGACAATAACAGCACAAAGTCCTGCGGAAAATACCCAGCTAGACCCTGGTGTATACACCGTTACTCTTACAGCTGAAGATGAATCTGGAAATATAGCAACTTGTGAGTTTGAACTTACCGTAGATCTAATCCTTGGTGGAGGTGAAGTAACTATAGACCTTACCTCTATTGTACTATATCCAAATCCAGCTAAAGACTATATAAATATTAGCAACCCACAAAACATGGAACTAAATCAATTAGCAATCTATGACCTAAACGGAAGACTTATTAAAAAGGAATCCTTAAAACTAATGGGAACAGAAAAAACCATAAACGTCTCTCTACTTAGTGCGGCTAGCTACTTAGTAATTATATCAGGACCTAATGGACAAATCACCAAACAATTAATAAAAGAGTAATATTTAGTTAATATTCCTGGTGACCCCTTTCTTATTCCCATATAAGAGAGGGGTTTCCTTTTTAAAATAAACTCCAAAAACTTCAGTTAAATAACAAATATGAAATACATAAATTCAAAAAAAGCTTTAATTGCTGCAACACTATTAATATTTAGTGCATGCTCCAATGATAGTGACGACCTTGAAATAGATGATGATTCTACAGAAATATGCGTACGAAATTTTTCTCGCCCTAACCTACCCTCTACATGGCAACCTTGGGATTGGAATGGTTATGAAAAGTTCCCCTCTCTCTATTTTGCTGCAGAACCAGATGGCTATATGAATGCCACACAAATGGAAAAGGTTAGCAAACATAGTTTAGCCATTCTAGAATTTAGAATGGGGCAATTTGTGGAAGAAACCACCACTGGAAAATGGGCAGGAGGTGATTTAGCAGGCTCTATGGAAGAGCAAGTCACAAGAATTAAAAATGCACACCCAAATGGCCCTCCCATTTTAGTTTACAGAAGTGGGATGTGGGCAGGTTCCATGTATAAAAAACAATGGGATGCATTGCAAAATCAGGAATTATTTCTACCAGATGACCGTCATTGCGAAGGGTTTATCAACTATCCTATGGATGTAGATGAATCTGGTTTCGAAACTGACTTAAAATATTGTAGATGGGATTTTAGAAAATGTGAAACTATCAATACTTTTAATACAATAATCCAAGCTGCGGCAATGGAAAATACGGATGGTGTTTTCTTTGACAATGCACAAAGCGTAGCCTGTGACGAAAGAAATTGGTTAAGCCATATGAGCTTTGAAGCAAGGAAATCATTCATGGAATCTCAAAATGAAGTCTATGCCGAAGTTTTTTCCACACTTATAAACAATAACAAATACCCCATTCTTTCAACTACCAATGGGTTTTCCGAAATTGGCGCCCAAGTCCCATGGGAAAATGATTGCCCAGAGTCTGAAGAGGCGCTCTTAACATCGCTGCAAGGAATACCATTTGCTAGAAACAATGAATTTTGGATGTGGAACCTTGGAGAGACTGCTGCCAAGCAAATGCGAAACTCTCTAAAAGAAACAAAAAATGGAATTCCAATCATAGTGCATATGCCGTATTTTCCCCTTGACGGTGGATGTTTAGAAGGCTGTAGGGCTTTAAATGGAGCCATTAAGAACTATACTAAAAATGAATTTTTAGAATTTGGAATGGCAGCATTTTTAGTGAGTATGGGTCCTGGCAGTTACTTCGGCTTCTCCGATATGCAATCAGATCCTGAAGGCGGTGGATGGTTTGATGAAAGTTGGGAATATCATAAGCAGTATGACGCTATTGTTACTGGATCTCCAATTGGGGACGTACAGATATCCAATAACGGTATGACTTTCACAAGAACCTTTGAAAATGGAATAATTTGGGTAAACTGTGCTGATGGTACTTATAGTATAAGCCTATAAAATTCAATATAGTAAATGGTGCAAAAGGAAAAAAGCCCATCCAAACGGATAAGCTTCTCATTGGTCTATTTCTAAACCACATGATGCACAACACAGCTTCTTCATATAGTCAAGCAATTTACTTTTTATAATTCTAAATTCTGCGCAAGTTTAGCAAAAACTTATTTATGATAATTACATGCTTTCTCACTAACATTTATAGACTTCTTACAAGGTTTACCTAAACTTGTTTGCTTTCCGCATAATTTCATTTCTCTCATATTTTCAACTGGAGATTCATTAGTGAAAACAGAAACTTCTATATTATTATCCTCGAAACGTTTAGCATATGAACTGCTCAATTTGTCAAATTCAACTGATTTTTTTAATACAGCCGAACAATTCTTCCATGTGACATATAAAGAAATTAAATATTCTATTACGAATATCAAAATTGATACCGAGTTAACCCGGATTGCTTGTTCAGTAAATTTTTCAGCCTCTTCCCAATTTCTTTTAAATAAAGCGAAATCCAATTTCTTAGAAAATGGACCAACAATATCCTCCAGAGAGTCAAAATATTTAAATGAAATGTGAAATATATAAAGACTAATTCCAAGACTAAGGACTCGGAATAAAATTTCAGTTAGAATTATACGTGACAAAATCTTCGTCCGATTTATAGGATCATATAGTCTCTCAATTGATTTCCTTAAATCTGGAATCCTCAAAATTAATAATGTAAACGTAATTGCCAATAATCCAATATGAAGGGCAATATCAACGGAAATAGGAACACTTAAATCATTCATCTATTCTTTTCCATTTATTAATTATTAATTCCTTATTTCTTGGATCAAGATGTTGAACCAATTTATTTGGAACTACACCTATTCTAGTATACTCCAACATAAACCAGATAAGAACTAACCTCTGCCCTCCACTTAACTCTGCTGCTGGCTTATTCGAATTAAGAAATGGAAAATCACAAAATATTTCCTCTAATAAAATAACTGCATTATTTCCAAGACTTCGCAAAGCGATTTTAATATTATCTATCGGCGTATTCTCTAAATTAATTACTTCTTTCCATTTTAAATAATCTACATGTAATTCGTTAGAACCCTCTATTAGCGGAAAGTCATAACTCAATTCTTTTTTCAATCTTTGAATTTCTAGTGAATTTGGACATCTATAATGAATTGGCTTCTTGTTTTCAGTCAACCATAGAATTTCATCCATAGCTTCAAATCCAATATTAATATCATGCTCGGTAAAAAAGACTATGGTTTCTGGCAACAAGGATCTTATAAAACGATAAGGGCTATTAATAAGGTTTTGTTCAATCCCGAAAAATGCTGGTAATATTTCATCTAATATCAAAACTCTTGGCTTCATTAATATCGCAGCGGTAATATCAAATAATCTATAATTACGGAAATAATCGTTTATTTCAAGTATTCCAATTTCCCTAAGGACATTTCTCAATTGCAAAACGTCATCTGATTCCATTGGTCTTTTGGTATAGTCAATAACATCATTCCAATTTAAATCAAATCCAAAATTCTCATGCTGAGGAACGTAGCAAAAATCTAGTTTATATCGTTCTTGTAAATTAAAAAGAGGAACCATATTATTATCAAAAAAAACTTCCCCCTTAATTACTTTTACTATTCCTGCTATTGCTTTTACCAAGGTGCTTTTTCCTATACCATTTAAACCAATAATATAAATCCATTTTCCAGTTTCAACCTCTAAGTCAATTGGATATTCTAAAGAATGTCCTTTTAAAATAAGCCCTTTCTTCCAAGAGGCATAAAATTGAATGAATTCAAGCTTTTTCATGTGTATTCTCATTATTTTTAAATATAAAAGCCATCAAAATAAACAGCACACCAACGATTACAGTAGACATAGTTCCTATACCAGCCAAAGGAAGACTAAACAGAGAGTAATACAAGAAAATAATAATAAACACGATCCACAGACCAGACTTATGGGCTAGATAACTAAATAAAAAAACGGTCAACCCAAATTCTAACGTTGTTGGTTTAATCGAAACACTTCCCAGAACAGTGTGATAATCTATAGAAATCAAAAAGGTGCAAATGACTATTATAAAAGATAAAACAACATAAATACCTACAACTTTGTACCTAAATTGTGAGCCTGCCCTAAAATTGACTAACGCAAGAATTCTTTTCCTCAGAAAACCAGAATGGCTTAATGAATTTGCTAGAACAAGCGCCCCAAAAGCAATAAAAAATAAAAAAGAAACTTTGTTTCAAAAATTACTATAGTTGGAAAATCACTTAAAACTTCATCACTTCCTGAAATAAATGTTGATTGTTTTATAAACTCATGTAAGCCAACTAAAGTTGCCAAATCAATTAGTAATGCTAAATCTTCCTTAACCAACCTCAACACAATCAGATAAATACAAGCTACACAAGCCAATGCAATTAAAAAAAACAATAAATAAAGAGGTGAATCAATCCAATAATAAACAATATAAGCACATAAAGACCCCAGCATTGAAATTGAAATTGTCATTACATTTAGAAAGCGATGAATCAGATATGTGAGCATAACTAATGCTACTATTAAAATAGTCCTACTAAAATCTTCATCTGATAAATATTTAGAAAATTTCACATTCATCAATAAAGCAAAAAAGGATATCAATAAAAAAAAGGTATAGCTTAATAGTGCATTTTTATTCAATCTAAATGAAAAAACCTCTTTAATACGCATTGGGAAAAAGTGACCTATCCTTGCATTCAATATTACCCCTTTTGGGATATTTCTAATAAAGACCATAAAGACTAAAAAGAAAATTATTAATGCTGTTGAATAATTAGCCAACTCAACTTCTCCAATACTAGGTGATATAAATAAAATCAATTGAGAAAAGACAATTAAACTAAAAGAAAGTAATGCCCCTTTAATTGGATTAAAGTTAGATGTTAAAATTGCCAATATTGGAATTATTGTTCGGTATTCGGATGTTCCGAATAATCCTCTATGCACAAAATGCCCCATTGCCCCAATAACCAATAGTAGTAGTATTTCAAGAAGTACTATTGTTGCTATTTTTCGACTTAGCCTTTTTGGATATTTTATTAGCGCGAAAGTTAAGAACAGATTTAGACCAATTTGAAGTTTTAAATATATAATAGGGACATATTATGGTTAATAGTGCAAAAACACAGAATGCAATCTTATTACTAGAACTAGCTTCTATCGGTATAACTGCATAATTACTATCTAAGGAGAATTCTGGGACAACATTAATAATTATTAAGGAAATTCCAAGTGAAATAAACAAATAAGTAAGTTTATTACTACGAAACCTATTTCCAAGTAAGTAAACTAGAAAAACTTGTAAAAAAAGAAAAACTATTGCAAAAATCAATATAGAAGAGTTGCAAGGTACATTTACTCCAGTAATTAGACCAAAAAAAAATGCTCCAACCCAACCCCCAAGTATTAGCCAAGCTCCACTGGCAAGATTATATAGCCCAAATTCACGAATACCTATAGATAATATTGAAGTAATTGATGCATAAAATATTGCGTCAAAAAGAAATGATAATAGATCCATGACTAATAACCGAATGACTCATTATGCGGCACAAACTCTCCATCTTTAACTTCATAAATTACAAAGGCATCTAAACCTAAGCCAGTGTGATTATCTCGGGAAAAACTGTAGGTCCCTGTAACTCCATAAAAACGTGTGAGTTGCTCCAGTCTATTTCTTACATTTTGTCGTATTTCAGAAATATCTCCTTCTAAATTCTCTTCATCGAGGATTTCTATTAATGAAACATACGCATCTCGAGCATACCCACCGAACTGAGATGGAGAATCGTCAAAATTATATGACCATAAATCTTTAAAATGAGTTAGGACTAAATCAGATACTTCATTACCATCTAGATCGTCCTCATTAAGGAGTACTCTCGACCCCAATATTATACAACCCTCAGATGCAGTTCCTGCACTCATCAAAAATGACTCCGAAGCATTTGCATGACTAAAATAAACCTTGCCCTTATAATTGTTTCTACTAAGTGACTGAACTAATAGAGCTGGTCCTGGAGCGGTACCCCAAATGATAACAGCATCTACTGAGTCATTTTTAACAACGTTCGCAGCATATGGTTCCGGATTATCCAATGAAGAAGGATACCTTCCTTTATAAAGAACATTCAAATTAGTACTCTCAATTATTGAAGTTAATTCCGCTTCACCACTTTTACCAAAACCATCATCAGACGACAAAATAGCTATATTTGAAAACCCACTTCTTCTAATCGATCTTAATACTTTATCTGCCGCTAAATTATCATTCTGAGCAAATTTAAAAACCCACGGATTCGTACTTCCATCTTCATTTAGCACAATTTTAGAGCTCGCCGCTAAACTAAGAAGTGGAATTTTTTGTTCTCTTGCTTTACTCGCAACTCCAATCGACTCTCCAGAAGTTGAAGGCCCAATAATAGCAATAACATCATCTCTTTTTGAAAAATTATTGAATAGGGAAAGAGCTTTTTCTAAGCTTCCATTGGAATCAACAATTTCTAAACGAACCTTATTTATATTAGAGTCAGATTCGTTATAGTCATTCTCTAAAATTTCTAAAATTGCTTTTTCTGGTTTGCCAATAAAATCTGCCTTTCCCGATGAAGATAAAATGACACCAATAACTTTTTCATTAGAATTATCATTACAACTAACAAATAATAATGAAATGATAATTAACATGGAAAAGATTGCTCTTAGAACAATTAGAAATAAACCTAAGTTTTTACAAAATTTCATAATACTTTTTTGATGAGTGAACCCTTGACTTATATTTGCAAAACAGCCTTTAAAATCACTAAATTTAGAAGATGCAATCTACTATTTGTTTTTCGTAGATTTATTCTCCAACAACCCATGTTTTAGGAAGAGATTGATATTTCACCCCTAGGGGTATAGTGACTCTTAAATAATGGGAAACCTACAAATTCAGTAATCCGAAATTTTAATTCGTAGAAGTGTAGGTTTTATACAATGGAAGTTCTTCATTGTATAAAATAGTTACTCTCGCTTTGTCCAAATGACCTTCGATTTCTTGAGTCTTATAGGTTCGAGTTTTCAGGGATTTTCTTATTGATTTAATAACGTCAACAGATAAATTATGTTCTTTTGACAATTGATCCTGCCTAGTGGATACAATTCACTTTGTTCAAAACTTAAATTCTCAGGGGTCAATAAATATATATTTTTAGCATTGTGCCTATTGCAATAACAAGTAAACTACTTTCTCTTAAGGCGCTTTTATCTATCTTTTTAGCATGATATTTCATCCCAACCGCAACAATACCTTTTCATAATCATTTTTGATGTTGGGGTAGTTCTAATGTGCAATTGTTTTCAGTTTAACTAAAAAAGCCCTCTCAATGAAGAGCCTTCTGTCAAAATTTTTGATATGAAAACAAATTAGTGACTTTTCTTCCTTTTCTTCCTTTTCTTTTTTGTTTCGTAATCCATAAAATGGACAAAAGCCTCTTTCCCAACTTTCTTACCGATTAATTTACCGCCTTTATAAAAGAGACGAACTTTTTTACCATTAGGTGTAAAACGAGTAACAGAAGTTATGATTACATCCGTTGTCTTCTTAACTTTTTTTGTAATACGATATAATTTATTTGTTTGCCTAACGAATTCATCCCAGTAGGCTTTTTCAGAAATATATTTCACTTGATCATTCTTGGCTTTCTCGTATTTAGAATAATCCTTTTCTTCCGATTGGGACCACGAATTAATTGAAAAAAGACAGAAAAGGGCAATTATTATTATTTTCATTTCTATAGTTTTAACTATTACGCCTACTCCAAAATTCAGTTGGTTTTTCAGCTTGTTCCCAACACAGTACTTCCAAATTCAATAAGATTTAGAATCGAAATGTATGTTTATTTTTCAAATGATTTATTCTCAACAACAGATGTTTTAGAGGGAAATTAATATTTCACCCCTAGGGGTATAGTGATTCTTAAATAACGGGAAACCTCAGAGTTTAGTAACCTGAAATTTTAATTTGTAGAGGTGTAGGTCTTATACAATGAAAGTTCTTCATTATATAAATTAATTGCTTTTGCCTTATCAAAATGACCTTCCATTTTTTGAATCTTGTAGATTCGAGCTTTCAAGGATTTTCTTCTAGATTTAATAGCATCAACAGATAAATAAAGTTCTTTTGACAATTGATCCTGCCTAGTGGATACAATCCACTTTGTCCAAAACTCAAAATTCTCAGGAGTTAAAGAATATTTTTTTATTAAATAGGATGCGAAACCATTCATCAATTCTTTTTTAAGCCTTTGTTTGATTTTTTGTTTATGAATGAATACGAATCCTGAGAAGAATACTATAGAAATTATGATTCCTGAAACAATCAATATTGTATTTTCTCTAGCTCTGATTTTACGATTCTGTTTTTTTATTGTAGCATCTTTTTCATCTGTCTCAAACTTTATTCTAGCAAATTGTTCCTTATGATTTCTCGCCACTTGATCGAGACTATCACGAAGCGAAACATACTTTTTAAAATGTCTATCCTTAGCTTCAATAGAATTTTGAAGACTACTTAATAATTCGATCGACATGAGGTAATTGTGATAGTCTTTGATTGTCTCAGCTATTTCTTCTGCTCTTTTTGCATATTCTAATGCTGTAACCCTATCCCCAGTTTCGCTATAATATTCTGCCAAATGAATACAGTTAATAACAATTCCTTCTAAATGCTCTTCTTCTTCCCTAATTTTAAGAGCCTCAAGAAGTGAAGTGAGAACATTCTTAGTCTCTCCATTTTTAAATCTAGCATAAGCATGATTGTCTATAATATATGATTTTAAAAGAGGGCTATTCTCTAAAATGGTCTTATATACAATGGCTCTTTCAAAATATAGCTTCGCTTTCTCATATTTATGATTTTGCGTATGAAGAATCCCAAGATTATTAAGGGATTGTATTTTATAAAGAGGTGTCTTTAAAATTTGTTCTCGTAATACAAATGCCTTCCTATGATATTTGAAGGAATTATCGAAATCATTTAATTGTTCATAAACTAGCCCAAGATTATTATAGACGGATGATCTCCTTCTCAGGTTTTGACTATACTCTAAATAGATTGCTGCCTTAAATGATGTTTCCTCACTGCCCTTATAATCGTGGGTATTCTTTTGTAAAATTGCAATATTAATGAGGATTCTACCAGCTTTCAATGAGTCTTTTAGGCCGTCATAAAGTTTGAAACTTTTGTAATAATAATAATAGGCACTGTCTATGCGGTGTTCATTTTTAAAATAGGTGCCACTATATTCGAGTGTTTTTGCGTGGGCAGACGAGTCATTAAGTTTGACCGTCAATTTTAAACGTTCCTTTCTATATTTATGAAATAATTCCCAATCTTTTTTCCGGTAGGTCAATCGAATCTGTTGCTTTAAATCCTCATTTCGTATCGAATCATTTTTTGATTTTATAGAAAAATAGTATCCCCGATTAACTATCAATAATCTTTCTTTAAGCGATAACGGCTTGTTATTAATCATTTTAAGATTTAAAAAAACGTTATCTTGGTTTAAGATTTCATTTGAATAATTTGAAGGAACTGCATAGCCATTGATTAATACCGTAAGAACTAGGATTTTAATACATACACATTTCATTCTATCTGGATTGACTCAAATATATAAATTGTTTGGCAGGTAATAAAGTAAGCCCCCGAAAAGGAGGGAGCTTACTTTTGACAACGAAGACTTAGTCTTCATCATCTGGATCAACAGGGTCATCAATTCCCCCTCCAGTAGATTGTTCTGAAGGTTGAATGTCGTCATCCGGTATTGAGCATGACTCAGTTGATAATCCAATTGATAAAATAAATAGGCAAATAAAAAATTTAGCTATTTTCATAAGGCATTAAGTTTTTAATGCAACAGGTGTTTTCCTGTACATTTGGTTAACAAAATGCCATGCGCATGGACTTAATTGGGCTGATCAATAGGCTTCTTCTGGAAGCTTGGTGTAAAACTAATTACTAAATGCAGGTCGTTTAATTTAGTTCTATCGAATTCTAAAGAATTCCATTTTCAGTAAATACATTATTATAGACTAGCGCCTAAATGTTTAAAAAAAATAAGTTAAATTAAATATTATGAATGTAGAGTTAAGAAAAAAATATACT
>JAESTG010000411.1 GCA_016763715.1 Flavobacteriaceae bacterium | reverse complement strand
CAATTTGTTCTTTAAAAATTGCTACAGACTCACCTGTTGTATTCGTTCGTACACTAGAAGAGGCTTTAAAGGTTCCTGGTATTTTACTTCCACCAAATCCAGTTCTAGCTCCATATGTATACCCTTTTTCTTCACGTAAAATAAGGTTTACGTTTCCACTAAAAGAACCACCTAACTTATAGTTCATTACTTCGGCAGGGTAAAAATCCTTATCAGTTCTTGGTAATGCTATATAACCAATATTGATAACTGATTGCTTCGCATTAGGTATGTCTACAAAATAAAGAGACGACTTATCTCTATTATTAGTAATAGGATATTCTGGAATGGTAACTTCTTTAGCTGCCCATGCGCTTTCTAATGCTGAAAGTCCTTCTAAGGCAATTGTGGTTTACTTTCCCAACCACATGGAAACGAGTCACAGATGGTGATAAATTTTTAGTGTAAAATGCTTTTAAATCGTCCATTGTGATTTGAGAAACAGACTCTTCAGTACCGCTAGTGGGGTAACTAAAAATATGATCTTTACCGTATAGTAATTTATTATACACTCTGTTAGCTACTGCATTTGGATTGGCGTCTGAACGCTTAATTTGATTGATTGTTGCCGTTTTAATACGTGCAAACTCTTCTTCATCCCATCGAGGCTCTAGTAAAATTTCTTCAACAAGTGATAGAGTTGCCTCATAATTACGAACCAATGTATTCACTTGTAACACAATAGACTCGCGAGTAGTGTACATATTAATGTTAGCACCTAACATTTCTATTTCCTCTTCCAATTCCAAAGGTGTTTTATTTGCGGTTCCTTCCATCATAATGTCTGTCATCAAATTTGCTACACCATTTTTATTGATGTCATCCATAAGATGCCCCCCTTCAATAATAAGACTAAAATTTACGGTAGGAATTTCATTTTGTTCAATTCCGTAGACATTCATACCATTGGTTAAAGTGGTTTTCCAACTTGACGGAATATTTAATGCAGGAGCCTCTCCTTGAGCAGGTTCTACAGTACGATCAAAATTAGAAGGTGTTTTCGCTATTTCTGTATTTGATTCTTCAATAGTTTTCTCTACATTTTCAATAATTTCTTCTTCTACAACTGGGGCTTTTGTAGAGTTTTCAGCAATTAACTCCATCTGTCCTTTAGGCACGAAACTAGTTATAACATAGGGCATATCCTTAACATACTTATTAAAGACACGCATTACATCCTCCTTAGTCACTTTTTTGATATTCTCAATATCTTGTTCTATAAAACCAGGGTCTCCAGCAAAGACATTGTAATTTGCCATTTGGTTTGCCTTACCAAGAATACTACTAATCCGGTTGTAGAACTGAGTTTCTAGTCCAGCTTTTACACGTTCCACATCTCTTTCAGTAACTCCTTCTTTTTCGAATAACGCAAATGCTTCAAGAATTCCTTGTTCCACATCATTCAGGCTTTTACCATCATTGGCGGTAACTTGAATATGAAACTCTCCCGCAATTTCTTGTGAATTATTATATCCAAAAAATCGTGAAGTCAATTCTTTCTCCTTTTCTAAAACTCTATAAAGAGGGGCCTTTTTGCCTCTGGTTAAAATTTCCGCTAAGAAATCGAGTGCATAAGCATCATCGGTATATTGTTCCAATGTGGGCCATACCATATTTAACTGTGGTGCCTTTGCAAAATTATCTTCGTGATACAAGCGTACAGTTTCAGGAATAGTAACTGGTTGTGGTTTCAATTTTGCAACTTCTTCACGTCTTTCTATTTCACCAAAATATTTTTCGATTAATGCTTTGGCGTCTTCAGTTTCAAAATCACCAGCCAAAACCAAAGTGGCGTTATTTGGTCCATAGAATGTGTCATAAAATTCTTTCACATCTTCTACAGTAGCACTCTGAAGGTCTGCTAACTCTCCTATTACTTGCCAACTATATGGATGCCCCTCTGGATAAATATGTCGGTCTAACACCCAGTTAGTGTGTCCATAGGGGTTATTATCTACACGTTGACGTTTTTCATTCTGCACTACTTCTTGTTGGTTATTAAAGGCTGATTCGGTCACAGTATTAATTAAATAACCCATTCGGTCACTTTCTAACCACATGATCATTTCTAACGCACTGTTTGGCACTACTTCGAAATAGATGGTACCATCTTTCCATGTCCCACCATTGAGTGTACCTCCGGCATCTTGAATTTTCTTAAAAAATTGATCTTGTCCCACATTTTCAGATTCTTGAAAAAGCATATGCTCAAATAAGTGAGCAGATCCAGTTCGTCCAACCTTTTCTCGATTGGAGCCAACCCCGTATTGAATGGCTAATGAAACAATAGGATCACTTTTATCTTGATGTAGTATTACATCCAAGCCATTTGCGAGCTCATATTTTTCAAACTCTACGGAAAGTCTTGTACTTTCTTCTGGCTCTACTTTCTCTTCCTTACAAGCTGTAAAAGCAAGGGTTAGAGATAAAGCAGACAATGCTATAATCTTGGGAAATCTTCTTGAATACATTTTTTTGATTATTTAATGAATTCCTAAATATACAATTGGGGATAAATAGAAACCCTAAAATCATGTTAAAACGATAAAAAAAGGCGATTTTTATGTGTTTTAAAGAAAGGTTCCCTACCCCACTAACTGTAGCTTAACAGTAGTTTCTGTGTGTTCACTCACATTCGATAGAAAGGTTTCTTACTCTACTACATTAAAAACTTTTCGCAAGGAAACTGGTCTACCATCTTTGGTAAAACCTTCCAAGGCGACTTCATACTGTCCAACATTATCCGATGTAAAAAACGTAAAATTATTATTGGAAGATGTCATTACTACTGATGGTTCCCAAAGTAATTGGGATCTAAAATCTGGAATTCGAGAATTCTCAATATTAATAGAATAATTCTGAAAATAGTACTGCTTCTTTGGTTGGGTTGGAAATAGCGTCACCTCTGTGGTAAAATCTCCTAAACTGGGGTTTCTATAATCTCCAGATATGGTCTCTATCAAAATCACTCCTTGGTAATCTTTGGAACCAAAATGATACATATTCCGTATCATACTCACTTGCTGTACCTTTAAGGCATTGTAAGCAAGAAAATCGTTGGGATCTGCCACAAACACACCATCAATAAACAAAAGTGGAGGGTCATTTGATGGTGCGCTAAATTCATTATTAAATACTTTTACTAATCTTTTATCATTCTCATCTCCGGCTGTCCAAACTGCTTTAATAATTTCTCGAAACACTTCTTCCATGGTATTAAACCGAGTATAGTCATCCAGATTATATCGCGTAAATCTTTCATACCCTGTAAATGGTTTCTTCAATGGTAATGGCTGCACGGTATCTGGTTTTACGCTAAAGTATCCATTCTCAATTTGATTATAAATGCTCCTCTTTTTAATAATATCTTCCATAGATTCAGAAATCTTGAATGATGCATAGGATACTTTAGAATAATCAGAAATTTCAAAAGGATCTATTATTATACTGAAATTATCACGGTTGTCATCTACCAATTGTAAAAATGCACTATCCATAACATAATAATGATCCAAAGAAAAACTAAATGTACCTGCTGTATTCGTCGTCGCTACTTTAAAGAAAAAGTTATCTCCAGTAATAGAAATAGCCACATCCTTTCCTATTGCAGGTATACCAGTTTGCATGTCGTATACCCTGCCTGTAAGAATGAATCCTGCATCTTCTGGAATGTATTGCAATGGTTGTGCTAATTCCGTACTCACCTTTGTCATCTCTTTTCGATAGCTCATGGCAGAATGATTCCTCTCTGTTGGCAATTCGTCTATCTTTTTTACTGAAATCGAGTAATTTCCAAACCCACGTTCTCGGATTGTATTCTCCAACGTCAATTGAATCTCAGTCCTTCTTTTAAATGTACTTCCATTTAAGGAAAGTTTGAACTCTGAATAACCATTTGCACCTTTATAAATTATGGGGTTTATCATTTCTGAACTCGTTTTAATAGAAACAACGGTCTCTTCTGAATTATTATTCAAAATTGGCAACTGATTTCCACGATAAGGGTTAACGATACTTATATCAGATTGAAAATAACCATCCACCCCTTGATTCTTCATCCACTGTGTATAAGCTACCAGTTTGTAATTACCCGAAGGAATACTATTCGGAATAAAAAAATTACTATCTCCTTTTCCTTTTTCCAAAACAATCTTATGGCGAAAAACCACGTCTTGGTCTTGCCCAATCAGCTCTACATAACCCACCTTACTCAGCCTACTAAACTTTTCACTATGCTTTTCCAAGCAATACACTTTATAGAATAGGTACTCTCCTGTAAAGAAAAGGGACCCATTGTGATGCACATAGATGGTTTCGTTTGGTGTATTAGCATACTTGTTCATAGCCTTATCACTTACTTGACCATAGGAAGTAGTTAGCCCAATCAACAATAGTAGTACTGAAGATATTTTTAATTTTCTCATCATTCATGTATTTTTAATCAATCCAAAATTCTGGTACTTCAGGAGTCCCTAATGCCGTGCAATGACCACATTCTAGAGGCACCATTATATAAGGGTCGCCTTCTACAGTACCATCGTTCATTTTACGATAAACAATTTTATTTGCTCGTATTCTTGAAATCAAAGGACCACATCCTGGACCTAGTTCATTAAATTGTGAAGGCGCTGTTCGTACACAGTTTACAATATAGGGAGGAAGAGGGGCATCTGGGTAAAACTCCTCATAGTTAAAAAATATTCGTTTTGAATCAACTGAAGTGACCTCAAAAAAGCCAATCACTATTTCTGAATTATTTCCCTCCGCTTTTATATTACCTGACACAAAACCAGATTGAATTTGAGAGAATAGACTCCCTTCATTTGAAAACCCACTAAGCGTATCAAAATAGTCATAAGCCTCAGAGGAATGAACAAACTGACGCACTAAGATGCTATATCGATGGGTGATAATATAAT
>JAESTG010000410.1 GCA_016763715.1 Flavobacteriaceae bacterium | reverse complement strand
TTATTAAAAAGGCTTTCTGCCGATACCTGAAATGATACTTGGGCATGCCTTTGATATCCCCACATAAATAATTTAATTGCATCTCCATTTGTCATGTTCATAGTAGTTTTATTTTTTTTTCTTTAATTTCAGCTCTCCAGTAGTTTCCCGAGATGTCCAGTATTCACCTTCCAATTCATTAACCTTAAAACCTTTAAATTCAAGACGAGTTGTACCATAATGTATTTCACTACGCTCTCTAACACTTGGTTTTGGGGTATTCAAATATGAATAAAATAATTGCTGTAACCTCTGTCAGAATCTATATCAAAAGACGCACCAGTACTAAAGCTTTTACTTTCCCCTGTTTGAATTTGTATCTGAACATTAAAAAATGTTTGGTTAATAGTCACCTCAGTAGGGATTGGGTCTAAAGATTTATTATCCCAGTTAGAGATTAGCTCTCCTTCCCATTCTCCTGAAAGATTAGGAAACGGAACGAGCCAAGGATAGAAAATTTTAAATTTCCAAGCCCAATTAATAAATAGCATCCATATAATGATATTAACGGCCACCATTGAAGAAAATGATGAGAGTATATCTTCAGTGAAAAAGAAGATTAATAAAAATGTAATTATTCCAAGACCTAATATTGCATAGGCAAAAACTCTAATGTTGTATTTAATCATAATTTTAATATTCTAAATAACTCCATGCCTGAACTAAGTATTCGTTTACGTTACTTCTTGACCATTTTTTACTGCTATGAAAAAGGTACAGTAATTCAGAAACTTCTCCCCATTCTTTACAATCATCTCTGTTTTTTGTTTTTTCATACAAATAAATGATCGATTGTTTTAAACGCTCATCCCAAGTATCATAGTCATTAAATATTTTATTAGGTACATTCCACACTAAGCTTTCAATAAGAAATGACTTGATACAATCATCGATATCGATTCCATCTTGAATCATTTTATTTCTTAATCGTTTATGAATCCTCGTAAGTCGCTTAAATCTGCGGTAAGTATTATTATTCTTATCAATACCATTCTCAAGATGTTGCTTTGGATAATTAAGTATCCATTTACCATTATCAGTCTTAAACTGTGCCCCTAATACATAATTGCCATTTTTATAATATTGTCGATGATTCCAAGTGGGAACAACATCTGTTTCCACCCTATATGAATTACCAATAATCGTTATGCATTTATCGTTTCTAATTACTTCGCTTTTACCAAATTTATTAACAAGGGCTCTTTCAACATGGTCTTTAAATTTTGAATAAGTATATTTTGATCCTGACAATTTATCTAAGCCAACATCCTCTTCTTCTGTATCTTTTGGTAAATCAAAATAAAACCCACCTGTATATCTGACGTTAATGTCAATATCACTGTCTATTTTTACATTGGTATTATTCGCATAGGATCCCTGCCCAAATGTTTCTGTGGATTTTTTGCCTAATTTTTCATCCTCAGTAATGGCTTCCCTAACCATTCTTTCGGCATTTGATAATTTAGTTTCTTCTGTATCACTTGGTGGCTTTATCCAGTTTTTTAAAGTTTCTTCTGAAATTTTTGGCATGTTATTTCTAGTATATTATTCTTTCAACATTATGGCTAATCTATAACTGATTGATATTCAAAAAGTCAAAGATTATACCAACATACTAAGAACGCCATCTTGACATAAATATCAATGTGGCTTTCCGTAATTACTATAAAATTAACTGGGGAGTTAATAAAGGGGAGAGTAAAAAGTAAAGGTATGGAAATTAATTAATAGGATGCAGACTTTCAATAGCTTCGTGTAGATTTTCAAGGTCATCCTGTAAGTAGCGTTCAGTCGATGATATGTAGCGATGTCCTGCCATATATTGCACTTCTCGGATATTGTGGCGACCAAGCCAAAAGGTCAGCACAGAGGCCCTTATTTGGTTTCCATTCTTAACTTTATGATTGAATTTTCTAAGTTCTTTAAATATCTCGTAAACAATATAAAACCTATCAATGGTTAATGGGAATAACGCATTTGTATAACATCTTACTTTTTCCTGAAGCAGTTCCCTGTCCTTTTCCATATACCGAAGTAGCGGAACAATCTGCCACGATTTAAGTTCAAGGGTTCTACTGTTGGTCATTCTTGTAGATGGAATATAGACAGTTCCTTTATCAATACTGATATGGTCGTACTGTAAGCTTTTAAGTGCTGTGGCATTCATACCTTGATAGACCATAAATCCAGTAATGACTTTGTTTCTAATGGCAACACTCGGACAATTTGGAAAAGTAATATTTTCAGTTTGGTAACTGTAATACAAATCCTCCAATTCTTCAAACTCTAAAAGGTTGTGATTAAGAATTCGTTTGACCCCTCGAATATTGATGCTCTCTACTGGAGAATCCCCACGATAGTTTTCTTCAATGAGGTATTTGAAAAATATTTTTAAAGCTCCGACTTGATGCTTAACCGTCTTTTTACTAACTGAAGATTCTTGTAATTTTTTAACGTACTCCAAACACTCTTTATAACTGGTGGTAATAGGGTCATAGTTTTTTGCCTCACACCAATCACAAAACTTTTCTTGAATTTTAAGATACGTTCCAATGGTTGTTTTGGCGTAATCTTCTTGTTCGAGATAGTTTTGAAAATCTTTCATACAGCAAGGGTATCTACGAGATGAGTATATATCTGAGTGCTTTCAAGCGAAGCGTGTCCTAAGAAAGTGCTAATGGATTGTATGGGTACTTTATTTTGTAAAAGGTGCGTAGCTATGCTGTGGCGAAGTGTATGGAGGGTAATGTTCTTATTAATGATAGTTTCATTTTCCGCTGACTCAATAATGGTTTTTAAACGATTTGCCATAGTCATATCATTAATCCGTTTGCCGTGATATGAAAGCAGAAGCGCATCAGTTTGGTATCTTTTAATAAACTCTGGTCTGCCATCATAGATATAGTTCTCCAAGATTTGCAGATTGTATTTGTTGATGGGAACAAAGCGTTCCTTGTAATTCTTTCCTCTTCTAACATAGATGCGTTGTTTCTCAAAAAGGATGTCGGAGCAGTCAATATGCACCGCTTCATTTCTACGAAGTCCACAGCTGTATAATAATACAAGCATCGCTTTATCTCTCATTTGAAATGATTCTGACATGTGCGAATAATCACAAGCCTCAAACATTTTTTTAATTTCCGATTGGGTTAAAATCATTTTATCATTTTGGTAGTTTATTTTCTCGCCTTTGAGATGTACCCCAAATCTTAGCTGAACATTATGTTCTTTTAGGTAGGTAATAAATTTCTTGAGTGCTTGTTGGTGTTTGTTTAAAAACGCTTTGGAAAGTCCGCCACCTCTTCGTTGATTGCTACGTTTGGAAAGTTGCTGGTAATACTCTTTT
>JAESTG010000409.1 GCA_016763715.1 Flavobacteriaceae bacterium | reverse complement strand
GTATTTTTAAAGGGTACCATATCAACAATATTGAGCAAATCGTTTACGCGTTGCTCGTCCTTTGCCATATGCATTCGGGATAAATGTGTGGCAATATTCTCTGCTACAGTGATAAATGGCATTACATCATATTCCTGAGTGACCATTTTTATAAAAGGTTCTCCAGGAATAAGATTGTGGGTAGGACCTAGTAATTTTTTATCATTCCAAGATAAAGTTCCTTCTTCCAAATGAAGCAATCCATAAATAATGTGAAGTAGTGTCGATTTACCCGAACCACTTTCGCCCAGTATAGCCAAATGTTCTCCTCGCTTTAATACAAATGAAATGTCTTTGAGTATTTTCTTTACAGCATAAGAAAAAGAGGTTATTTGGACGTTTAACATGTGATAAGGTTAACCTATAGTTTTTTAGGATCTATTGAAAAAAGCACCTCCCCAATGTAGGGGAGGGTTTTAGTTATTCTGAAGTAAATAGGCCTACTAATTTTTAACACCAGCATTAATCTTTTCTGGCAATACTTCATAACCCATATTGTATAAAGTGAACCCAAAAATATCGGCATATTGCTCAATAGTTTTACTTACAGGGGTGCCAGCTCCGTGTCCAGCATCGGTTTCAATTCTAATTAAAATAGGATTATTACCTTTTTGTTTCTCTTGAAGTTCAGCTGCAAATTTAAAACTATGTGCTGGAACTACTCTGTCATCATGGTCACCTGTGGTTACTAGGGTGGCTGGGTAGCTTGTACCTTCTTTTACGTTGTGAACAGGAGAATACCCTATCAGGTAATCAAACATCTCTTTGCTCTGTTCTGAAGTTCCATAATCATACGCCCACCCTGCTCCTGCGGTGAAGGTATGATAGCGTAACATATCAAGTACTCCTACTGCCGGCAGCGCTACTTTCATTAGATCTGGGCGCTGTGTCATGGTAGCACCTACTAATAGACCTCCATTAGAGCCTCCGCGTATGGCCAGATAATCACTGGATGTATATTTATTTTCGATGAGGTATTCAGCCGCCGCAATAAAGTCGTCAAAAACATTTTGCTTTTTCATTTGCGTTCCAGCGTCGTGCCATTCCTTTCCATATTCTCCACCACCTCGTAAATTTGGTACTGCATACACACCACCTTGTTCCATCCATACTGCATTTGATATACTAAAACCAGGTGTTATGCTAATATTAAAGCCACCATATCCATATAAAATGGTTGGATTTTTGCCATTAAGTTCCAATCCTTTTTTATGAGTGATAATCATTGGAACTTTGGTGCCGTCCTTTGATGAATAGAACACTTGCGTACTCTCGTAATCGTCAGAGTTAAAATCTATTTCTGGTTTGCGAAACAATGTGCTAGTCCCTTTTTCAACATCATATTTGTAAATACTACCTGGAGTAATGTAGTTGGTGAAAGAATAGTAAAGTTCTTTTTCTTCCTTTTTGGAACCAAACCCACCTATACTACCAACGCCTGGAAGCTCTACTTCTCGTATAAGTTTCCCCTCATAGTCATATTGTAATACTTTAGAAACAGCATCAACCATGTATTCAGCAAAGAAATAGCCGCCACCAGTACTTGGACTTAAAACATGTTCCGTTTCAGGAATGAAATCTACCCAATTTTCAGGTGCTGGATTTGACGCATCTACCGTTACGATTTTTTTATTTGGTGCGTTCATATTGGTCACAATGTATAATTTGGACCCTGTGTTTTCAATGATATATGAATCGGTGTCAGTGTGATTCAAAATAGAAACAAATTCGCTATCTGGTTTTTCTAAATCTTTTATGAAGAGCTTATTTCCAGAGGTTGAAACACTTGCAGAAAGCACTAAATATTTATTGTCTTCGGTTGGTCCGCCGTAGCAATAACGGTGTTTTTCTGTTTCAGTTCCGCCAAAAACTAGGATATCGTCTTTTTGAGTTGTACCTAGCTTATGGTAATATACTTTATGCTGGTCTGTTTTTGCAGAAAGCTCACTTCCCTTGGGTTTATCGTAGCTTGAATAGTAAAACCCTTCGTTAGCTAACCAAGAGATTCCGCTAAATTTTACATCTTTAATGGTGTCTTCTATAATTTCTTTTGTTTCTGTATCCATAACCAAAACTTTACGCCAGTCACTTCCTCCTTCGGAAATAGAATAGGCAGCAATTTTTCCATTTTTAGAAAAATTAAGACCATCTAGTGAAATGGTGCCATCTTCGGTGAATGTATTTGGATCTAAAAATACCGTAGCGGTACTAGGGTTGTCTCCCGTTTTATATCTATAAATTACATATTGATTTTGAAGGCCATCATTTTTATAGAAGTAGCTATAATCGCCTTCTTTGAATGGGGCTCCAATTTTTTCATAATTCCATAAACTAGTAAGGCGTTGTTTTAACTCTTCTCGGAATGGAATAGTATCTAAATAAGCAAAAGTTGTTTCGTTTTGTGCTTTTACCCAGTTACCTGTTTCTTCACTCCTATCATCTTCAAGCCAACGATAAGGGTCACTTACTTCCGTTCCAAAATAGGTGTCAACAGTATCTACTTTTTTGGTTTGGTGGTAGGTCACAGCAATGGGTTCTTTAGGGGTTTCTTTCTTGCAGGCCAAAAGACTAAGGGCGCACAAAGTTGGAATAATTAGTTTTTTCATCTTAAAAAATATTAATAGATGTAAAAGTAATGAAAACCAACCACTCAAAGTGTTATACAAATGTTAGTGTTTTTTATTTACGACTGAAATAGAGGTTTATATGCCCTCCAATATTTGTAAATTAAAATGATATTAATTGCCACAATAACGATAGCCACCCAAATGTCTGAGACGTCCAAAAAGATGTGAAATAGCAAAATATTGAATGAAATTGGAGCTAATAGGATGAGGGCAAAAGGCACCCATTTTTTTAATATCAAGAGGCCGCCAATGATAATTTCTAGGGTTGCTACTACGTAAAAAACGTATCCTGTAGCTTGTAAAGATTCCATGAAGTTGGCCGCAGCAACAGGCATTTCAAAAAGCGGTATAAAATCGAAAAACTTGTTTAAGCCAAAAAGGAGGAGTCCAATGGCGAGAATAACCCGCAAAATCGTTGTAAATGTGGATTTCATATGTTGAGGTTAATGGTTGTTCTACAAGATACTGAAAAATAAAAACACCGTCCTTTTAGGTTAGAACGGTGTTTTCTATGTATTCTTTCTGAAAAAGATTCAGAATATTATGGGTTTATTTTTTCACGAAACGCTGTGTTTTAATCGTTGTATTATCAAACACACGTAAGATATAATTTCCTTGTGCCAAGTTTGAAACGTCTACAGATTGTCCTGCAAGTCTTGCATTCATTACACGCTTACCAGAGATATCAAATACAGTGTAAATTGGATTTACAAATTCAGTTAAGTTTCCTAAGTTCAAAACATCTTGAGTTGGATTTGGATAAAGGATTAAGTTGTCCACCAACGTATCATCAAATCCAAGAATAGTAGAACCTTCCAAAATGTTAATCGTTTGGTTAACGTCTACATCTTCAAGAACATCAATAATTCCAGAAGGCCAGTAAATAGTTACTGATTCAATTTCAGTATCAGTACCAACTCCGAAATGTGTATTAAGGCTGCTCATTAGAGCAAATCCTTCACCACTTCTTACGTCTCTAATTTGGGTTCCAGTAGCAGTTACTATTTCGACACGTGCTCCAATTCCATTGATATTACTTTCAACACCAACTGTATTTAATTTAAGCCAGTTATTGTCGTTTGCGTTGTTGTAGTAAACGGTTCCATTTGCGAACGAATCTATAAATCCATCGTCGTTCAAATCTCCTAAAGATCCATTGTTTCCAGGAAGAATTCCAGGCAATACACTAAAGGTCATGTTTCCATTACCAAAAAGAATATTTCCGTTTGAAATGATATCTGCGTTTCCGTCATTGTCAAAATCATGGGTTGCATTTTCAATTCCTGTTGAATTGAAACCAGTCAAACCAGAAGCAGCAATAACATCGGTGAATGTTCCATCACCATTATTTTGCATTAATCTATGGAAGCCATCACTTAAACTACTAGCACCTATCCATGCATCCATATCTCCATCATTGTCAAAATCTGCCCATGCTGATGACCAAGTTTGTATTGGGTCTTCAAGACCACTAGCAGCACCTATTTCTGTGAATGTTCCATCACCATTGTTGTTGTGCAATTCATTATTTCGTCTTTCAACTCCACCACCACATTTTGCTTGGAACATATCAATATCACGATCATTATCGTAATCAATCCAAACGCTTCCGTAGTGACCACCACTTGGGTAATCACCTATTCCACCTTGAACAAAGTTTAGGTTTCCATTACCATCATTGATGTAATATACATTAGGCTCAATATCATGACATACAAAGGCGTCCAAATGACCGTCATTGTTAATGTCTACAAAATTAGAGCGTTGAGAGAATACAAATTCAGGGCCAGAAACTTCTGTATATTGAGTTCCGTCAGAATTGGCTCTCATAAAAGTAACTCCACTACCACCTCCATAAAGAAGATCCGTATATCCGTTACGATCGTAATCGGCAGCAGCTAAACTCCAAGATGGGGTATAATCGGCAGGTGTAGTTGTAATATTAACTTCGCTTAGAGTTCCGTCGGTTTGTTGGTAGAAAATTTGGATGTTAGTTCCCGATATAGAAACGATGTCATCTAGAAAATCACCATTCATATCCACAACGGCTCTATTCGACCCACTGGTCGATATATTCGATGTAGTAAATGACACCTGTGCTTGTGCAAGCTGTGCGCCAGCAAATAGCAATCCAAGTAGCATAATTTTTTTCATAATAAATTAGTTTAAATTAGTTATTGTTTAGTTACAGATTTGGGTTAACGAGTTAATCCATTCCTCTATTAGTGCAACACCCTCTACGTGTTGTAAAGTTCTTCCAAGTAGCGGCATTCGATATTGTTCTTCTATCGATTTTAATCTGAAAAGTAATACTGAATTATCAGGATCACCTGGAGTTATAATATTTGCTCCTTCTAATCCAGGAATAGGGGTGTCAGACGTAACACAAACTCCTAGATTTGCTGGGTCTTCGGTCAATTCAAAACTGAATCGAGGTGCTCTATAATTACAATGGCCGTCATCAGAATGACAACTATTGCAATTTATATCTAAATATGAACGTACTCTTAAATTCAAAGATTTAGAAGTGTCTGTCCAGTCTACAACAGTTACAATGTCACTAGGAACATTGCTCTCCAAATAACCCTGTTCTACCCATTTTGCTAATTGATTTTGTCCTCCATCTGTATAATCATAGTGAGAATTCAAGCTCTGTGGTTTCAATCCAATAGGCGCACTTACAAAATTTGCCTTGTGACAAGTAAAGCATTCTGAACTAGAAGGAATACGATAATTTACATTTTTAGTTTCTCCGTTTTCAATCCATTGGATAGGAACAAAACCACCATTACCAGTAGCGTCTAAAAATGCTTCATTCTGGCCTTCATTCCAAATATAGTTTGCAAGAACCCAGCCATCTTCTTTTTTAATAAGCAATCTGGTTTCAATAATTTGAGTCACATTGGCTGGTTGCACATTGTTGTAAAAGAAGTTTTTTATTAGAACACTACCAGTGGGAAAATTTAAAAGATCGGAATCTCCAATATATTCGGCTTTCACTCCATTTGGCATCCAAACATATCGTTTTTTGTGTACATAATCGGTGAATAATGGTGTAATTGGTTCAAAGGGTAAAACACCATAAACAGGTTCTTGATTATCCAATGCTCCATCAAAGAAGTTGTAGTCGGTTAATTTAGGATAAGGCACTTGCGTAATGTCAAATACAACGGGAGAAAATGGAAGCACAGTAATTGTCACTGTAGCGGTTGAACAACTACCCCCAGTGTCATCACAAATAGTATATTGGAAAGTATCGTTTCCTGTGAAAGTTGCGTTTGGGGTATATCGAACCACATCATCTAAAACAGTAGCTGTACCATTGTCAATAATAGTTACCCCTCCCGTTTGTGGAGTGCTTACGCTTAAACTACCATTGGAGGGTACGTTAGAGTCGTTAGAAAAAACCATGATGTCTACAGTGGCATTCTGAAAAACTTCAGCCACATCGGCAGATGTTGTGATATTAAGAGGCACATAATCATCTCCTCCATCATCTTTGTTACAGGAAACAAGTATAATAAATAGGAATATGGTACCTATTAATTTTGAGTAGGGCTTGTTCATTTCAATGTTTTCTTAAGCAATTTTAAATAAAAAAGGAAATTTCTACAAAAGTAAAAATCCCCTAAATGTAAGAAAAACTTTGAATTTGCTGATGTTTCGACCCTTATTTATGGGATTTTTATGAGAAAAGAGAACGGTAACTAGCCCAATGCTTATGTATCAAGTAGCCATTTGCGATGGCAATGAAAAGTGCAGGCCCAATGTTGGGTAAGTTAACAAATGCATGAAAAAAGACAACATTTATTGAAATTGGCACTAGCATTACTAAGGCAAAAGGAACCCACTTTTTTATGACTAAGAGTAATCCAACAACAACTTCAGTAAGACCAACTAAGCCCATAATATAACCTTTCCCAACTCCCTGGTCATGACCAGAGAATCGAAGTGTTTTGAATAAATGTTCGGCTTCAGAATACCCAGTAAAATCAAAATCGGGCATAAACCAGAAGAACTTATTAAGCCCAAACATCAAAAGCATAAGCCCTAAGCCTATGCGTAAAATGAGGTGGAATTTTTTCATAAGTGTTTTTATTATCTGAATAGTTATAGCCTTTTAGACGCCCAATTTAAGAAACACTTACAAAGAGGTAAATTAAACTAAACCATGGTTTATTATGTATTCGGCAATTTGAATTGCATTGGTGGCCGCACCTTTTCTAAGGTTGTCACTTACAATCCACATGTTTAAAGAGTTGGGTTGGGTTTCGTCTCTTCGAATACGCCCCACAAAAACCTCATCCTTATTTTGTGCATAAATAGGCATAGGATAGGTATTGGTCTCTGGGTTATCCTGAATGGTAACACCAGGGGTGTCATGTAAAATCTTCCGAATATCTTTTATATCAAAATCATTGATGAACTCAACATTGACGGATTCACTATGCCCTCCCGAGGTGGGGATACGTACCGCTGTCGCAGAAATTGAGAACGTACGATCATCCAATATTTTTTGTGGTTCACGGGCTAGTTTCATTTCTTCTTTGGTATACCCATTTTCTTCAAATACATCGCAATGAGGAAGTGCGTTTCTATGAATAGGATACGGATAAGCCATTTCGCCTCTTTTACCAGCAATTTCATTTTCCAATTGTTGTACTGCTTTTACGCCAGTGCCTGAAACCGATTGATAGGTAGAAACAACGACTCGTTTCATTTGATATTTCTTATGCAAAGGAGCTAGAGCCATTACCAATTGAATAGTAGAACAATTAGGGTTGGCTATAATTTTATCTTCTTTGGTTAATAGGTTTGCGTTAATTTCAGACACCACCAATTTTTTGGTAGG
>JAESTG010000408.1 GCA_016763715.1 Flavobacteriaceae bacterium | reverse complement strand
TATTGTTAGTATTTCAACACCAGTTACCAAATGGAATCATCAAATAACCAAAGCGAGCGAAATTCCCGAGGTTTTTGCCAAGGCATTTTACATTGCTAAAACTGGGAGACCTGGTCCAGTTTTAATTGATATTACGAAAGACGCCCAGTTCGAAGAATTTGATTTTGAATATAAAAAATGCACAGGTGTGCGAAGCTATAGCCCAGTTCCTGCTGTGGATGACTTAGCGGTAGCAAAGGCAGCACAATTAATTAATGAAGCTAAAAAGCCAATGATTGTTTGGGGGCAGGGTGTGATTTTAGGTGAAGCGGAACAGGAGTTTTTGGATGTTATAGAAAAGGCTGGAATTCCATCCGCTTGGACTATTTTAGGAGCCTCAGCAATACCTACCTCACATCCTTTGAATATAGGAATGGTTGGTATGCATGGAAATTATGCGCCCAATATGCTTACCAATGAATGTGATGTTCTAATTGCTATTGGAATGCGTTTCGACGATCGAGTGACCGGAAATCTAGCATCATATGCCAAACTGGCGAAAATAATTCATTTTGAAATAGATCCTTCTGAAATTGATAAAAACGTAAAAACCGACGTTGCTGTTTTGGGAAATGCTAAGGATAGTCTTGCACAGTTGCTGCCCCTATTGGATCGAAAAACGTATCCCAAATGGCGACAAAGATTTCATGATTTGTATAATATCGAGTTTGAAAAGGTTATTAATAATGATTTAAATCCGTCCAAAAAGAGCTTGACCATGGGCGAGGTTTTGAAAGAAATTAATATTCAGAGTGAGGGGAATGCAGCTATTGTGAGCGATGTGGGACAACATCAAATGGTCGCTTGTCGGTATGCTCAATTCAATAAAACGAAAAGTAATATTACTTCAGGAGGTTTAGGAACCATGGGCTTTGCTCTTCCTGCTGCCATTGGCGCTAAAATGGCGGCTCCTGAAAGGGATGTGGTGGCTATTATTGGCGATGGTGGTTATCAAATGACCATCCAAGAATTAGGCACCATTTTTCAAACAAAGGTGTCTGTTAAAATTGTGGTGCTTAATAATGGTTTTCTCGGAATGGTACGGCAATGGCAGGAATTGTTTTTTGATCGCCGCTATGCCTCAACAGAGATGGTCAATCCAGATTTTGTTGCTATTGCGAAAGGTTATCATATTGAAGCCAAACGTGTTACTGAACGTGAAGATTTGGCCGGATCAATTCAAAAAATGATGGAATATCAGGGTGCTTATTTTCTTGAAGTTTGTGTAGAAAAAGAAGGTAATGTATTTCCTATGATCCCAACAGGAGCCTCTGTTTCGGAGATCAGATTAGAGTAAACATGGTGTTAGTATTATAATTATAGTGCGATGGAAAAGGAAAAGCAATTATTTACAGTTTCAATTTATACTGAAAACAACGTAGGTTTACTCAATCGAGTTTCTGCCATTTTTGAGCGACGAAAAATCAATATAGAAAGTATCAACTTATCCACTTCTGAAATAGATAATGTATCAAAATGGTCTATAGTGGTGGTGGTTTCCGAAGAACAGATGCGTAAAGTAATTGGTCAAATTGAAAAACAGGTGGAGGTCATTAAAGCCTATTTTCACCGTGATGACGAAACTATTTATCAAGAGTCTTGTTTGTTTAAAATGAAGAGTGATCTTTTATTTGAAGATCAGCAAATTCAGAATATAATCAAAGAAAGTAACGCTCGTATTGTTACAGTAAATCGCGAGTTTTTCGTCTTAGAAAAATCAGGAAGAAAAGAAGAAGTTGAGCTTATTTATAGAGAGTTAAAGCCGTTTGGAATTATGCAATTTGTTCGATCAGGACGGATTTCAGTCACCAAAGAGGAATTAAAAGTATCACCAATATTAGAGGCATTTCATGCCTAAAAACTAAATGCAATGGAAAACTATTTCAATACTTTATCATTAAGAGAAAAATTAAAGCAACTGGGTGAGTGTCACTTTATGGAAGCCAGTGAATTTGAAGATGGAATTACTGCATTAACAGGCAAAAAAGTTGTGATTATTGGCTGTGGATCACAAGGATTAAATCAGGGACTGAATATGCGGGATTCAGGGCTCGATATTTCATACGCTCTTCGTGACGAAGCGATTAGTGAAAAAAGAGTTTCATATAAGAACGCTTCCGAAAATGGATTTCGTGTGGGCACTTATGAGGAGCTTATTCCCACTGCCGATTTGGTTTGTAATCTTACACCAGATAAACAACATACTTCTGTGGTTTCAACCGTTATGCCCTTACTTAAAAAAGGAGCAACGCTTTCCTATTCTCATGGATTCAATATTGTAGAAGAAGGGATGCAGATTCGTGAAGATATTACCGTAATCATGGTGGCTCCAAAATGCCCAGGAAGTGAAGTCAGAGAAGAGTACAAACGGGGTTTTGGAGTACCCACACTCATTGCCGTTCATCCGCAAAATGATCCAGAACAGAAGGGTTGGTCTCAGGCGAAGGCTTATGCGTTTGCAACAGGAGGGCATCGTGCTGGAGTTTTGGCATCTTCTTTTGTGGCCGAAGTAAAAAGTGATTTGATGGGAGAACAAACCATACTTTGTGGTGTTCTACAAACGGGTTCAATCTTGTGTTTTAATAAAATGGTCGAACATGGGGTAGTGCCATCATATGCTTCAAAACTAACTCAATACGGTTGGGAAACCATTACTGAAGCATTAAAACATGGTGGAATTACCAATATGATGGATCGTTTGTCGAACCCTGCGAAGTTAAGAGCAAATCAACTTTCAGAAGAATTAAAGGTGATATTGAAGCCTTTGTTCGAAAAACATATGGACGATATTATGAGCGGTCACTTTTCAGAAGGAATGATGAAAGATTGGGCCAATGATGATGTCAATTTGCTTACTTGGAGGGCTGCCACCGCTGAAACCGCTTTCGAGAAAACAGAAGCTACTTTAGAACATATTAATGAGCAAACCTATTTTGATTTTGGGATTTTGATGGTGGCGTTTGTAAAAGCAGGTGTAGAGTTGGCCTTCGAAACGATGGTCGCTTCTGGTATTATCAATGCATCGGCTTATTATGAATCTTTACATGAGCTGCCATTGATAGCTAATACCATTGCGAGAAAGAAATTGTATGAAATGAACCGAATTATCTCAGATACGGCGGAATATGGTTGCTATTTGTTTGACCATGCTGCCAAGCCTCTTTTGGTCGATTTCATGAGCAGAATTAAATCGACCGATGTAGGTGAAAACCATCTCGCTAAGACTATTGATAATGAAGAGTTAATCGCTATAAATGAATCTATTGAAGCCCACGAGATTGAGGAAATTGGGAAAACCCTTCGAGAGGCCATGACGGCAATGAAATCTATCAATAAAAAAGCACATTCGACTACTGCAATGGCATAACCCTATGGAAATAATCACAGCATATTTCCCCTCTCTTAAAGATGTTCGACAAGCTGCTTTGGCCATAAAGAATGTGGTCTATAAAACACCGTTAGCGTATAGTAGTAGATATTCTGAATTGCTTGGGTGCAATGTGTCCTTTAAAAGGGAAGATTTGCAAGCGGTGCGGTCTTATAAAATAAGAGGGGCTTACAACAAAATCGCATCCATAGCACTATCAGAAAGAGATCGTGGGGTTGTTTGCGCCAGTGCAGGAAACCATGCACAAGGGGTTGCGATGTCCTGCAGGTTAATGAAAATACATGGTACTATCTATATGCCCCTAACAACGCCGATTCAGAAAATTGAACAGGTGCGTATGTTTGGAGAAAATTTTATTGAGGTGAAACTCGAAGGAGACACTTTTGACGACTCGTTTAATTTGGCCATGATTGAGTGTAACCAACTTAAAAAAACCTTTGTCCACCCATTTGATGATCCAAAAGTAATTGAAGGGCAAGCAACTGTGGGGCTGGAAATTCTAGAGCAAACGGAACAACCATTGGATTATATTTTTGTCCCCGTAGGCGGAGGAGGGTTGGCCTCAGGAGTAAGTAGTGTTTTTAAACAATTATCCCCTAATACCAAAATTATAGGGGTGGAGCCTCAGGGAGCACCTTCGATGCAAATTTCTATCAAGAATGGAGAGAATACTAGCTTATTGAGTATTGATAAATCTGTAGATGGTGCAGCGGTAAAAAGAGTAGGGGATATTAATTTCACCATCTGCCGTGAACTATTAGATGATGTTATTACGGTTCCAGAAGGCAAGGTTTGCCAAACCCTGTTGGAACTTTATAATAAGGATGCCATCATTGTGGAACCAGCTGGTGCATTAAGCATTTCGGCTTTAGATTTGTATTCCGAAGAAATTAAAGGGAAAAATGTGGCATGTGTTATTAGCGGAGGAAATAATGATATTACTCGTACCGCCGAAATCATAGAGCGGGCATTACTCCATGCTAATTTGAAGCATTATTTTATTATCAAATTCCCTCAGCGTGCAGGTGCATTACGGCAATTTGTAGCTGAAATAATAGGGCCTAATGACGATATAACACATTTTGAATATACCAAAAAAACCAATCGAGAAAATGGAGTGGCAGTGATTGGATTAGAATTGAAGACCCCAGCCGATTTACCACCTTTAGTTGAAAAAATGAAATACCATGATTTTTATGGAGATTATCTCAATGATAAGCCTGAATTGTTTCAGTTTTTAGTATAATTTTGGCAGTAATCTTTTAATGCTATTTGCCTATGTCCAAGAAACGAAAAGATAATTTATTCGATTTAGTGAAGTCTCTTTCAAAATCTGAAGAGCGACAATTCAAGCTGTATGTGGGGAGACTGGGTATGAACGATGATGCAAAGTTTATGATGCTTTTTACCACTTTGGAGAAACTCAAAACTTACAATGAGATTGAAATTTTGAAGAATGGTCTTATCAAAAAGAGTCAACTTTCTAACCTCAAGGCACATCTTTATAAACAGATTTTAATCAGTCTACGGTTGAATCCGTCTCATCAAAATATTCGAATTCAAATTAGAGAGCAATTAGATTTCGCGACCATTTTATATCATAAGGGGCTCTATAATCAAAGTCTGAAAGTATTGGACAAGGCAAAGGTATTAGCACTGGCTAATGAAGAGAAGAATATCGCTTATGAGATTATCGAATTGGAAAAAGTAATAGAGTCGCAGTACCTTACTCGAAGTATAAGCAATCGAGCAAATGAGCTCACCACTGAGGCTCAAAATGTGAGTGAGTTGAACGTTCTTACGAGTAAGTTGAGCAATTTATCCTTGCAGCTATATTCTATTT
>JAESTG010000065.1 GCA_016763715.1 Flavobacteriaceae bacterium | reverse complement strand
TTTATTCTTTTTTGGACTGTTTATCCTTGTAGTATTTACTGCATTGACCAAAGAGCCGTTGTTGGCCGAAAGGAGTCCGTTTATTAAGGAGAGTAAGAATTTTCATTATTAATAAATTAAAGAAGAAAGATAACGATGACCGCATTTTTAGTTGTGTTAGTAATCATACTTTTTGGAGTTGCCGTTTGGCAAATGGGTAAGATATTTAAATTGTCTAAAACCAAAGATGAGGGTGCTTCCGAAGTAGCGAACGATAAAGACAATAATGTCCAAGGATGGTTGTCTCTGGTATTTGTTTTTTTTTATCTACGGAATAGCTATTTTTTCCTTCTGGAATTATGGCAATGTATTATTGCCAGAATCTGCATCAGAACACGGAGTAGAAATTGATCAATTGTGGTGCATCTCCATGGCTCTAATTTTTGTAGTTGGAATCATTACATTATGGTTATTGTTTTTTTTCACTTTCAAATACCGAGGAAGAAAAGGGCAGAGAGCTGTGTTTTATGCAGACAATGATAAGCTAGAATTTATTTGGACTATTATTCCTGTTATTGTATTGGCGGGTTTAATTATCTACGGATTATTTACTTGGACAGATATTATGAATATTGATGATGACGAAGATCCGATGGTTGTTGAGTTATATGCATACCAATTTGATTGGAGAGCCAGATATAGTGGAAATGACAATACATTAGGAGAAGCTAATATTCGATTAATAGAAGGAGCAAATACCTTAGGTGTTGATACTTCCGATCCAAACGCACAAGATGATATTGTTGTAAACGAACTACATTTGCCGAAGGGAAGAAAAGTAGTATTTAAAATACGTTCTCAGGATGTATTGCACTCTGCATATATGCCACATTTTCGAGCACAAATGAATTGTGTTCCAGGTATGATTACTCAATTTGCTTTTACGCCTAGAATGACTACTCTTGAAATGAGAGAGAATGAGGAAATTATAGATAAAGTAAAACGTATTAACAAGATTAGAAGTGAAAAAAGTAAAGAGTTAATTGCTAAACAAGAGGAAGCTTTAGAACCATATGAGTTTGATTATATGCTCCTTTGTAATAAAATTTGTGGTGTTAATCACTACAATATGCAAATGAAAATCATTGTTGAAACACAAGAAGAGTATGATGCTTGGATAGCAAAACAACCAACTCTAGCCCAAACCCTGAAAAAATAATAAAACAGCTTAAGAAGATATGTCAGCACACGTACACGAACACGCAGAAGATCATAACGATGATCACGGACATCATCATAAAGAGACTTTTGTAACTAAATATATATTTAGTCAAGACCATAAAATGATCTCTAAGCAATACCTCATTACAGGTTTGTTCATGGGGATTATTGGTATAGCTATGTCGCTTCTATTTAGAATGCAACTGGCATGGCCAGATGTTGAGTTTACAGTTTATGAAATATTTCTCGGAAAATGGGGAGAAGGTGGTGTGATGGATCCGAATGTTTATTTGGCTTTGGTTACTATTCATGGTACGATCATGGTTTTCTTTGTTTTAACAGCGGGGTTAAGTGGAACCTTTAGTAACCTATTAATTCCATTGCAAATTGGAGCTCGTGATATGGCATCTGGGTTCTTAAATATGCTTTCTTATTGGATGTTCTTTTTGTCGAGTATCATTATGGTAATGTCTTTGTTTGTTGAAGCAGGGCCTGCGTCTGTTGGATGGACCATATATCCTCCATTAAGTGCATTGCCTCAGGCTATGCCTGGTGCAGGAACAGGAATGACACTTTGGTTGGTTTCTATGGCAATTTTTATTGCGTCATCACTATTAGGTTCGCTTAACTATATTGTAACTGTGATTAACTTACGTACCAAAGGGATGTCTATGACTAGACTTCCATTAACAATTTGGGCGTTTTTTGTTACTGCTATTATTGGAGTAGTGTCCTTTCCAGTATTATTGTCGGCAGCTTTATTGTTGATTATGGATAGGGGTTTTGGAACTTCGTTCTTCCTCTCAGATATTTATATTGCTGGAGAAGCTTTACATAACCAAGGAGGCTCCCCAGTACTATTTGAACACCTATTTTGGTTCCTAGGACACCCAGAAGTTTATATTGTACTCCTGCCAGCATTGGGAATCACTTCAGAAATTATAGCAACTAATTCTCGTAAACCTATTTTTGGATATCGAGCGATGGTCGCATCGATTCTGGCAATTGCTTTCCTTTCAACGATTGTATGGGGACACCATATGTTTGTCTCTGGAATGAATCCATTCTTAGGATCTGTATTTACATTTACAACTTTGTTAATTGCGATACCTTCTGCGGTAAAAGCTTTCAACTATATAACTACCCTTTGGAAAGGAAACTTGCAGCTCAACCCTGCCATGCTCTTTTCGATAGGTTTGGTGTCTACCTTTATCACTGGGGGGCTTACAGGAATTTTATTAGGAGATAGTGCTCTAGATATTAACGTCCACGATACTTATTTTGTAGTAGCTCACTTCCATTTGGTAATGGGAATATCAGCATTGTATGGTTTATTTGCTGGAGTTTACCATTGGTTCCCAAAAATGTTCGAGTCAAGAATGATGAATAAAAATCTTGGATATGTACATTTCTGGATTACTGCAATCGGAGCCTATGGAGTACTCTTCCCTATGCACTTTATCGGAATGGCTGGTCTTCCTAGACGTTATTATACCAATACAGAATTCCCTTACTTCGATGATTTAACCGATATAAACAAGGTAATTACGATGTTTGCATTTTTAGCAGCGGCAGGACAATTAGTGTTTTTATATAACTTTGTTTCTTCAATGTTCTTTGGGAAAAAAGGCGAACAAAACCCTTGGAAATCTAATACTTTGGAATGGACTGCACCTATAAAACATATGCATGGAAATTGGGATGGTCCTATTCCTCATGTGCATCGATGGTCATATGATTATAGCAAATTGAACATGGATGAAAGTGATTATGTAGTGCCTGGGCAGGATTACACCCCCCAAACATTACCTCTACAGGATAATGAAGAGGAAATGAATCATTGGAGTTTTCTAAATAGCATTTAAAAAGCCCTTCCTATTTTTAGGAAGGGCTTTTTGTTGTACTAAGTCTCTTATCAATGCCTAGTATATTCGGGTTAATTTTGCTTGTCTAAAGCTATTCCCGAATAATCATTTGGATTTGACTCTAGAAGTATTCTTAGTATGATTTTCTATTGTTCACTCTTTTAGTGTTGATCCCCGTAGTTTGTATTATTTGATTTGAAAAGGTCCTCGGGAAAGTCAAATAGTGGAGTAAAACCATAATTAAACTACGTATTTTTACTTAAGTGTAAAAGTAGTGGTTCTCCATATCTTTATGGGGTAATACTAGTGCATCGAATGCTGGGGAGCCTTCGATGCAGAGAGCCGTAATTTTATTACGGCTTTTTTTTATTTCATCATTTGAGGTAACCTGATTTACAGTTAATATAAAAAAATAATTAGTTGAATTATTATTGAGATTGATAGTAAAAGGAAGTTGAAAACTCGCAAATAGAGAGTGTAGTTTGAGGCAGGTTTTAACAAATTTCATTTGTATATTTGTGTTATGAACGAACATCTTGACCCTACTGGTGATCAACTATCTTCTCAAGAACTTGACTTGGAAAAAAAGTTAAGACCCTTAACGTTCGACGATTTTACAGGACAAGACCAAGCGATAGAAAACCTAAAGGTCTTTGTTCAAGCAGCTAATTTAAGAGGTGAAGCCCTAGATCACACCCTTTTTCACGGGCCTCCGGGATTGGGTAAAACAACACTAGCACATATTCTAGCCAATGAGTTGGAAGTTACAATACGGGTA
>JAESTG010000407.1 GCA_016763715.1 Flavobacteriaceae bacterium | reverse complement strand
ATTTTTGGGAAATGGGTGATCAAGGACCCTGTGGGCCTTGTAGTGAGATACACGTTGATATTCGTTCTGCGGAAGATAAAGCGAGGGTAGATGGAGCCACTTTGGTTAATATGGATCATCCTCAGGTAGTGGAAGTATGGAATTTGGTATTCATGCAATTTAATAGAAAGGCTAATGGTAGTTTGGACGAGCTTCCTGCTCAACATGTAGATACAGGAATGGGTTTTGAACGCTTGTGTATGGTTCTGCAAGGAAAGCAAAGCAACTATGATACTGATGTTTTTACGCCACTCATTAGAGAGGTAGAAGCGGTAACTAATAGTCACTACGGAAAAGATGAAAAAATAGATATTGCCATTCGGGTAATTAGTGATCATGTAAGAGCAGTTTCGTTTTCAATTGCTGATGGACAGTTGCCTAGTAATTCTGGTGCGGGGTATGTGATTCGGCGTATTTTACGCCGTGCTATTCGATATGGGTTTACCTTTTTAGATAAAAAAGAGCCGTTTATCTATAAGCTAGTACCTACGTTAGTGAAGCAAATGGGAGGCGTGTTTCCAGAACTTATTTCAGAAAAAAACCTTATTACCAATGTGATTCGTGAAGAGGAGCATTCGTTCCTGCGAACCCTATCTGAAGGAATGTTATTGCTGGATAATATTGTAAATAATGCGACTTCAAAAACTATAGACGGAGCCAAGGTATTTGAACTTAAAGATACGTATGGTTTTCCTGAAGATTTAACCGAGTTGATTCTTAGAGAACAAGGCTTCGATTATGATGTGGAGGCTTTTAAGGTTAGATTGAAAGAGCAGCAGGATTCAGGAAGAGCTGCGACCAAAATCGAAACTGGAGATTGGGTAGAACTGGTAGATGATGCTGAAGAAGAATTTGTGGGCTACGATACTTTAGGAGTGTCTGTTAAGATAGTTCGCTACCGTCGTGTTGAAAGCAAAAAAGATGGGGAGTTGTACCAGTTAGTATTTAATATCACACCATTTTACCCTGAAGGAGGTGGACAAGTAGGCGATAAGGGTTATTTGGAAGCACCCAATGGAGAAGTGGTTTATATTGTAGATACTAAGAAGGAAAACAATTTGATTGTTCATTTTGCAAAGAACTTACCTCGGCATCCTGAAGATGTCTTTCGAGCTATTGTTGATGAAAAGCAACGGTTAAGAACCTCTTCCAATCATACTGCAACACATTTGTTGCATCAGGCATTACGTAATATCTTAGGAGAGCATGCGGGTCAAAAAGGATCCATGGTGCATAGTCGTAATTTACGATTCGATTTTTCCCATTTCAGCAAAATGACCCATAAACAGGTGCAGGAAGTGGAAGATTTTGTAAATGCACGAATTCGAGAAGGTATTGATTTGGAAGAACGCAGAAATATTCCTTATCAGCAGGCTATTGATGAAGGAGCCATGGCACTTTTTGGAGAAAAGTACGGAGACACAGTACGGGCAATTAAGTTTGGAAAGTCAATGGAACTCTGTGGTGGAACCCATGTGTCTTCCACTCGAGATATTTGGCATTTTATTATTACTTCTGAAGGAGCTGTTGCTTCTGGAATACGACGTATTGAAGCGATTACTGGGGATGCTGCTAAGCAGTACTTTATGGAACGAAGTGACGTATTCAAAAATGTACAAAAAGCACTTAATAATAGTGTAGACCCAGTAAGTTCTATTGAAAAACTACAAGAAGAAAATAATTCACTTCAGAAACAATTACAGCAATTACTAAAGGATAAGGCCAAAAATATCAAAGGAGAACTGAAGACTGAGATATCTCAAGTAAACGGAGTCAATTTCTTGGCAAAGCAATTAGATTTGGATGCCAATGGTCTCAAAGATCTTGCTTTTGAATTGGGTGGAGAACTAGATAATTTATTTTTAATGTTTGGTTCGGATGCTGGAGGGAAAGCCTTGTTAACTTGTTATATTTCGAAAAACTTAGCTCAGGAGAAAGGATTGAATGCGGGTCAGATTGTTCGAGAATTAGGAAAATATATCCAAGGAGGAGGTGGAGGACAACCATTCTTCGCTACAGCAGGTGGAAAAAACCCAGATGGAATTTCAGAAGCACTCAAAGAGGCGAGAAAATACCTAGAATAAATTACGAAGTAGCGAATAGCAACCTCGGTAGACTCCAGAATCATGAAGCTACAAACAAAAGTACCTTTTACTCCAGCAGGACGACAGATTTGTTATGAAGGCAAAACCTTGCTCATGGGTTCTTGCTTTACGGAAAACATAGGAGCAAAACTGACCTATTTCAAATTTCAAACTCTGGAAAACCCATTTGGAGTTTTGTTCAATCCTATTGCTATTCATCGACTATTAGAGCGGGCTATTGAAAGCCGTTTTTTCATCAAGGATGATGTGTTCTCAAAAGATGGAGTTTGGCATTGTTTCGAAGTGCATTCGCTTTTCAACGCTACTAGTGAGGAAGATTTAATTACTTTATTGAATCAAAAATTAGAAGAATTAAAACAGTATGTTTCTACAGCATCTCATCTAGTTTTTAGCTATGGGACTGCATGGGTGTATCGCCACCTCGCTTCCAATACGGTGGTAGCCAATTGTCATAAGGTGTCTAGTAAGGAATTTTCAAAAGAATTACTTTCAGTGGATGCCGTATCTAATTCAGTAGAAGATATAAAGAGACTCATTCAAAGTGTTAACCCTACAGTGGCGATAATCACTACGCTTTCACCAGTACGTCATTTAAAAGATGGTTTTGTTGAAAATGCCAGAAGTAAAGCACATTTGTTGGCTGGCTTGCATTTAGTAATAGATATTAATTATTTTCCAGCCTATGAATTAATGATGGATGAGCTTCGGGACTACCGTTTTTATACGCAAGATTTATTGCATCCCAACGAAACTGCCATCGAAATAATCTGGAATCGATTCAAACAAGTATGGGTAGATTCTAAAACTGAAGTGCTTCAAAAGGAAATTGATGTCATTCAGAAAGGTCTAAAACACAGGCCTTTTCATCCAAAGAGTGATGCGTACATAGCTTTCCAAGGGACACTTCAGAAAAAATAGAAGCGGTGAGGGTACACTTACCGTACGTTCAATTCAATAAATAACTTCAACTTTGTCTTATTCTAAGTCAAATACGACAATTGCCGTATTGTCGTAGCTGAGTTTTGATTGCATTTTTGTAATCGTAATAAACTAATAAACTCAGCAATTATGAAAACATTAAAAACATCAGTCTATTTAGTAATGCTATGCGCGACTGTTTTATTTACCGCTTGTAAAAGTGATGACAACAACAACGAAGGAGACGGTGACGGTGGTGGTGGTGGTGGTGGCCAAGGCACCGAATTTTTAACAGCAAAAGTAGACGGTGTCAGTTTTGAGGCAGCGCAAGACCCAGCAGTTATTGTAGGAGCTTCGGTGAGCAATACCATTATGTCTTTTCAAGGTGGAAAGAATAACGGAGAAACAATTAGAGGTACTATCAACGGTTATAATGGAGTAGGTACATATCGAACTGGAGATAATATTACTAATTTGAACTCTCTAAGTTTTATCACAATATCACCCGTTGCAACATGGGTTTCTACCTTTGATATTGGGTCGGGAACTATTGAAATAACTTCAGACGACGGAACTACCATTGAAGGGAAGTTTTCTTTTGAAGGTTTTAATGCCGCAGGTCAAACCACTAAAAATATTACCCAAGGAAATTTTAAAGCTATTATCGACTAGCAAATATCCATTGAAGAGAATCTCAGTGTTGAGGTTTTTACGTAGAACCGGGAGCGAAGCTGATGCTTTTCTTTCGGTTTTTTTGTGCCCTATTTTTTCTTCGGAATTATACGACAATTGCCCTATTGAGTTGATAGGTGTCATTTTACATCTTTGAACTATCAATTTAACTGATAAATAGTAAGGCTAGGTGCCAACCCTCTTTTAAATGAAAAAATAATTTGGTGTAGTGCACCACTTACTGTTTTATTAAAATTATGTAACCATGAAAATTTCAACACTTAAATCATTACTAATATGCTTAGGCCTTTTCTGCGTAACCTTAGTATATGCCCAGAAAGCTGAAACACCCGATTTTAAATACGAAGTGGGAGCTAAAATTAACGATATGACCATCACTCAAGGAGGAACCATGGTGGTAGCAACCAATGATGGATTGGTAGGGATAAAGCCAGACAGGAATGAACTACTATTTAATTTTACCGACTATGGAAAGGTCAAACCAGATGAGTTATTTTTCGTGCCAGGCGCACCCTATGTTATAGTGGGTCAAACTGGTTTTGGATCCTTGACTACCAAAAAGGCAGTTATTGATTATATGTCTGGGAAAAAACTTTTTAGCACCGAAGATAATGGTTGGAAAGCTATAGGGTCTTGCAATGTAATGATGCCTCAAAATAAATTGGTGGTTTCTGGACAACGTAGGGCTTCCGAAAAGTACACTCAGGCATTGGCGATTTACGACTTAGATTCTGGTGAGCAAGTAAGTTTTATGAAATTTAAGGGTTCTGAAACAGTTGTAGGACGTCCACTATTATTTGAGAACAGCGTTATTGTACCAACATCTAAAGGGTTGTTGAAAATAGATCTAAATTCTGGAAATACGCTTTGGAAAAATGAATTGAAGAATGTAGGTTGGATGGCTACCGAT
>JAESTG010000406.1 GCA_016763715.1 Flavobacteriaceae bacterium | reverse complement strand
TGTTTTGCTCCTGTTGAAACTACAATCTGAGATGGTTTATAATTTAGGTTGTTGTCCCGTTTAAATTTGGTGATGATGGCTTGTTTTAGGGCCCCATAACCGTCTACAGGAGTGTAGGAGTGGTAGTTGTCATTTATAGCTTGCACGGCAGCTTCCTTTACGAAATCTGGCACAGTAAAGTCTGGCTCACCTAAGCTTAGACCAATAATATCATTTCCTTGTTCTCTTAGTTCACGAGCCTTGGCTGCCATGGCTAAGGTGGCAGAAGTGGCCATGTTATTTACACGGTTGGAAAGTTTTGAGTTCATAGGGGCTACTAAACAGAAAGTGCGGGTTTTACACCCATTTCTTTAAGGTGTTTAAAATGTGCTAGCAATGCTTTACGAGTAGTTTTATATTCGTTATAAGGTAAATTGAATTCCTTCGCTGTATTTTTTACGATTTTCGATATTTTGGTATAATGGACATGACTTATATTCGGAAAGATATGATGTTCTACTTGATGGTTTAATCCACCTGTAAACCAGTTCATAATTCGATTTTTAGTAGAGAAATTTACAGTAGTGAAAAGTTGATGGATAGCCCATGTGTTTTTCATAGTACCAGATGGATCTGGTAATAAAATTTGAGCCGCTCCTACAACATGAGCCAGTTGGAATACAACGCTTAAAATCACCCCAGCTGTATAATGCATGATGAAGAACCCTATTAATATCTTCCACCAAGCGATGTCAAAAAATAGTATTGGAATTAATAGCCAAATACTAACATATATAAGCTTAGTGATGATTAAAAGACTCCATTGCTTTTTTGGTGTAGGGAGTTTTCCATAAGATAATTTTTGCGCTAAATAACGTTTGGTTTGTAAAAAATCTGAAGTCAATACCCAGTTTATTGTAAGTAAACCGTAAAAGAAAACACTATAGAGATGCTGAAATTTGTGAAATTTATTCCATTCTGCATGCTTTGAAAAGCGTAGAATTCTTCCAGCTTCTAAATCTTCGTAGTGACCATGAATATTAGTATAGGTATGGTGTAGTACATTATGCTGTACTTGCCAATTGTAGACATTTCCAGCAAGAATATAGATGCTTCCTCCCATTATTTTGTTAACCCATTTTTTTGATGAATATGCTCCGTGATTGGCGTCATGCATAACATTCATTCCAACACCTGCCATTCCAACGCCCATAACGATGGTCAAAAGTAATTGAGCCCACCAAGGAAAGTCTAATCCTAAGAATAAAAAATAGGGGCAGAGGTATAGAGAAAACATGACTATAGTTTTTAAGTGCAATTTCCAATTTCCGTTTCGGGAAATGTTGTTGTCTTTAAAATAACTATTGACACGATTATTTAAGGTTCTGAAGAACTTTGCAGAGTCTACTCTTGAAAATTTTACACGTGTTGTATTCATAGACTTTTTTGTTTAATTGGGGTTTCAAAACATGAAAGAGCAAAAATACGCATCTTATGCTTAATACTGACCGAGCTTTTCCTAAATTTATGAAAGATATCCTACTTTTGCGGTTGAAAACACGCCATGGATATTATAACTACTTATTTTCCGAATCTCTCAGAGACCCAAATAAAGCAATTTGAGCTATTAGCAGAGCTCTACAAAGACTGGAACCTAAAAATAAATGTGGTTTCTAGAAAAGATATCGATGAAATTTATTTGAGGCATGTACTTCATTCACTTGGAGTAGCAAAAGTACTGTCTTTTGAGCCTAGTTCTCGTGTGCTAGATGTTGGCACGGGGGGTGGTTTTCCAGGGATTCCATTGGCTATTTTATTTCCTGAAACTCATTTCCATTTGGTGGATAGTATTGGAAAAAAAATTAAAGTAGTTCAGGAGGTTTCTCAGGGGTTGGGACTTGAAAATATACAAGTAACGAATGCAAGAGTGGAAACAGTTACTGATCGGTATGATTTTATTGTGAGTAGGGCAGTGGCGCAAATGGAAACATTTACACATTGGGTGAAAGGGTGTGTAGCCAAAAAAAGTGTACACAAACTTAAAAATGGGGTTTTATATTTGAAAGGAGGCGATTTAACTGAAGAGTTAGCGAAGTTCCCAAAAGCAACACAATATCCTTTATCCAGCTATTTCAAAGAAGATTTTTTTGAAACAAAAACGGTGGTACACCTTCCTTTAAAATACAAGCCTTGATACCTGATTTCAGAATATATAAAAAGAGGAGCATCAGTTTTACTAAAGCTCCTCTTTTTTATTTAAAAAATGGATTTCTAATCTAAAAATGGATAGCGGTAATCTGTTGCTGTAACAAATGTTTCCTTAATCATTCTTGGAGATATCCAGCGGTAAAGGTTCAGCTTACTACCTGCTTTGTCATTGGTTCCGCTTGCCCTAGCACCGCCGAAAGGTTGTTGCCCAACTACAGCCCCAGTAGGCTTGTCATTGATATAGAAGTTTCCTGCGGCATTTTCAAGAATTTTAAGCCCTACTTCCAAGGCGTATCGGTCTTCGCTAAACAAAGCTCCAGTTAGTGCATATTCACTAGTTTCATCTACTAGATGAAGCATTTCTTCCCAAGCACTATCTTCAAATACATAGATAGTGACAACAGGGCCGAACAATTCTGTACACATGGTTGTGTATTTTGGGTCGTTGGTTTTAATAACCGTAGGTTCTATAAAGTAACCTTTGCTTTTATCATAACCGCCACCAGCAATAATTTCTGCGTTGTCATCATTTTTAGCTTGGTCTATAAAGCTAGCTAATTTATCAAAGGAACCCTCGTGAATCACTGCTGTGATGAAATTGCTCATATCTTCTGGCGAACCCATTTTGAAGTTTGCCATATCTGCTTTTAAATATTTTTCAACGTCACTCCAGATACTCTCTGAAACATAACAGCGACTGGCGGCACTACATTTTTGACCTTGAAACTCAAAAGCGCCACGGGCAATTGCAGTTGCTATTTGCTTTGGGTTAGAGGTTTTATGTGCTACAATAAAATCTTTACCACCTGTTTCTCCAACAATACGTGGATATGTTTTGTAGTTGTGAATGTTGGTTCCAATTTTTTGCCAGATATTTTTAAATACATTCGTAGATCCTGTGAAATGAATTCCACTAAAATCTGGACTAGCCAATACCGTATCAGTAATCATGACAGGATCACCCATAACCATATTGATGACTCCAGGAGGGACGCCAGCTTCTTTAAATACATCCAATACTATTTTGGCTGAATACACTTGACTGTCGCTAGGCTTCCAAATTACTACATTTCCCATTAAAGCAGCACTGGCTGGTAAGTTTCCAGCAATAGCTGTAAAGTTAAAAGGAGTAATTGCATACACAAATCCTTCTAGTGGACGATATTCCAATCGGTTCCATGCGGCAGAACTAGATTCAGGTTGTTTTGCATAGATTTCAGTCATGAACTGAACGTTGTATCTCAAGAAATCAATCAATTCACAAGCAGCATCAATTTCTGCCTGACCAATAGTTTTTGACTGAGCTAGCATGGTGGCAGCGTTAATCTTAGCGCGGTAAGGTCCGGCAATTAACTCGGCGGCTCTTAGGAAGATACCGGCGCGTTGTTCCCATGGCATTTGGGACCACTTTTTTCGAGCTTCCAAAGCAGTCGAAATAGCAGCATCAATATGTTTTTTTTCTGCTCTATGATAGGTTCCTAAAATATGTTGGTGATCGTGTGGAGGTGACATTGTTGCTGTGTCTCCAGTGCTTACGTTTTCACCGTTAATATACATTGGCACGTCGATGGTACTATTGTACATTTCTTTATACGTTTTTGAAACTTCTGCTCGTTCTACAGAGCCAGGAGCATACGTGTAAATAGGTTCGTTGACCGCAATAGGTACTTCAAAAAATCCTTTTCCCATTTATAATTTTATTTGAACTTCCTTGGTGATGGAAGTCTTATGATTAGACTTACTGATTTGAAGTTGCAAAGGTACAAATTTACCTGCTTCATATAACAAATTTGAAATAGCAAAATGGGAAGCTTTGTTTAGAAATTCCCAACAGTTATACGAATATATTTGACTGATTGATATTAGATTCTTTATATGTGCTATGTAAGGTTTGTGTTTATTTAAAGACCTACTGCCATATGTGTACTGTTACCTTCGTTCCACAATCAGCGACTAGCTTTATCCTTACCTCAAATAGAGATGAGGCTCCAAATAGAAATACTTTGCCACCCAAAGTATATGCCTATAATGGAGTGAGATTGTTGTTTCCTAAAGATGAATTGGCTGGGGGTACTTGGATAGGAGTAAGTGATAAAAGCAGATTTATTTGTTTGCTGAATGGAGGTTTTCAGGCTCATGAAAGAGCAGTTAATTATAGAAAGAGCCGTGGAATCATTGTAACCGATTTGCTCGTTGAAGATGACATAGTCATTGCGATTGAGAATTATGGTTTGGACGGAGTAGAGCCATTTACCTTAATTTTAGTAGATTGGAAATCAAAATTACGGTTGTTTGAATTAGTCTGGGATGGCAATGAAAAACATTTCAGTGAAAAACCACAAGCCCCTCATATTTGGTCTTCTTCGCTTTTATATTCTTCGGAAGTAAAGAAAAAAAGAGAATCGTGGTTCTCCTTGTTCTTAAGCGAAAGTACGAACCCGTCCAAGGATGATTTACTCCAATTTCATAAATTAACAGGAGAAGGGAACCCAGAAACTAATTTGATTATGGATCGGGGTTTTGTGAAGGCGAAAAGTATTAGTCAATTTTTAAAAAATGATGACGATATTTGTTTTCGTTATGAAGATTTACAGAATGAACAAATAACAATGAATTCCTTTTGAATTATAACGGAAAAATAATAGTACTAGCCTATCCAGACACCTTTGTCACGGTAAGTGACGAATGGGTGTGTAAACTTCTTCCCTTAGTAGGGTTGGGAACTTGGGATTATATCAAAGCGGGTCATGCGGCTTTAATTTTAATTGAAAATGAAACTGGTCTTGCTCGTTATTTTGATTTTGGCCGCTATGTCACTCCCAAAGGGTATGGACGAGTACGCGGGAAAACTACAGATGTAGAATTAGAAATTCCGTTCAAAGCTGAAATAAACAGAGAAGGAAATTCAATCAATCTAGAAACTTTCTTAAAATGGTTAAGTAGTCATCCCGAAAAGACACACGGAGAAGGACGATTGTTAGCGTCAGTTTGTGATGTGGTTAATTTTGAGTTGGCCGAAAACTATATTAAAAATCTTCAGGAGCAAGGAAGTATTCCCTATGGTGCCTTTGATAAAATGGGTAGTAATTGTTCGCGTTTTGTAACCGACACGATATTAAGTGCTACTTCAGAAAAAAGAATAATTAAAGCTCTTAATTTCAATAAGAAATTTACACCGAGCACAGTTGGGAATGTTGAAAAAGCGTCATTGGGAATGGTATATGAAGTTCTTGATGGGCATATTCGACATTTTTACGGGTCGGCTTTAAAAGAAAATTTGACCAATTATTTTGGTCGTAAACCAAACTCAAACAGTGCTAAATCTATTGCTATTTCCAATTTACCAAGTTTGGCTCAAGAATTAAGAGGTACTGGAAGTTCAGCTTGGTTTGAATTGGTTGAAGAAGAATTGCCTCAGAACCATTTCAGAATTCGACGTTATAATGAACAATATGAAATAGACTTTGATGGTGTATATATTTCAAATGAGTTTGATGGTTCGAAACCGTATCAGTTTACCTTCGATTCACATTGTGAATATTGCCATGTTCTTCAGAATAATAAAAAGATAAAATTTGAATGTGTTGGGGATTATGCTGCTTTTAGTTCATCGCAAAAGGTGCACTCAGCTTAAAGAGAGGTATCATTACTTTGATTTCCCCCTCCAGTGTAATCATTGTGTAATGTCCCTGCATAGATCCATAAGGAGAGACTAGTGCGCAGCCACTATTGTATGCATGCAAGCCGCCAGGCTCTATAATAGGTTGCTGTCCAATAACGCCAGAGCCTTCCACTACCTCTGAATTATTTAAAGCATCCTTAATGAGCCAGTATCGAGAAGTAAGTTGGACTTCTGTATCGCTATGATTTTCGATGGTTACCTGATAAGAAAAGGCGTATTTCTCTATATGTTCTCTGAAAAAAGAACCTTCAAATTGTGTTTCTATCGAAACTTTAATCCCTTGAGTTATTTGGTGAACCATATTAATACATTGCTGCGGTAATAGCAAAAAAGATAATTGCCGCAATATTGGCGCTTATAAAAAAGACGAAGTTTAAAAATAGGAATTTTATAATTGTTATGATGCGACTTTCCTTATAAAAATTGCGTAGTGCTTTATAGAAGTAAAAAGGGCCAATTAGTAAAAATAGGATTCCTGCAAATATATCTGAGCCAATTAAAGTGTCTGGAAGTAGAATAATTAACATTGCTAGAAAGATAAAGCTGAAAATATGGAATATGAATATCATATGCTCCATATAGGTATACTTCTTTTTGGAATAAAGGAGCCAAAAGAACAATGCAAAGAAGGGCGTGAAGAAGAAAACAAAAAACGGTGTTTTCTCTAAAAGATAATTGAAGAAATCAGTTGGATTTTTTTGAATTTGTTCGAAAGCTTCATTTTTTTGGTAGGCCCATCGATTGAATTTAGTATTGTTGTGCTTGAGGCTGTCCAATGCTACTCGTGGGTTTTCAATTTTTGTTGTCTTATAGAATTTATAGTATAATACAAACCGTTCCGCAGTTCGTGTGCCCCAATTGAGGGTGTCCAGATGTTCTTCGGAAATGTATTCATAAGTTTGAACGGTATCCTTGGTGATGGCCTTTCTTATTAGGGAGTCCAATTCATTTTGAATGGGGGTGTTGTTTTTCTCAAGAATCGAATCCAAACGAGTGGCATTCATTTGAGTTATAGAATCGAAGTTAATAGTGTCATTATTGATGACGGCATTGATGTTATCTCCCGTAGGATCTATTTCAAAATTAGGCTCGTCGGTGGTGTTGACATCTTGGAATGAATTATTTTCCCCAGTAAAAGTAGAAATTAGACCTTGAACAATAAAAAAGATAATTGATACACTCAGAAAGAACCTAAAAGGGTTGGCGTATTTTAAACGCTGTCCATTCACGTAATTTCGTGTGATTACACCTGGTCGAAACAATAGATCTTTTACGGTGTACCTGAATTTTGAATCATAAGTGATAAAACTACCAATAAATTCACCTAAGAAATCTGTAAGCCTTAAGCTCTTTGTTGTGTTCAGTTGTCCACAATAGGAGCAATACACGTCACTTAATTCTAGAGGATTTTTACAATTTAGACATTCCGCTCCCCGATAAATGGTCGCTTTCCGTCCTTTGCTTTTTTCTGGCAATTGGTCGCTCATTCCGTAAATTTAAACAAACTTCAGTAAAAACAATGGGCATGTGAACATAGATGAACTTCGAATGCTAATTGTTGGTGATTATACTGGAGTTGGTTTTGCCATAACCAATCACTCTGTCAAAGCGTTCGCCTGGTCCTCGGTAATAAACAAGCACTGTATAGTCATTTTCAGTTTGCTAAGCGCATATATGCTGGTCATTACACGGTGACTGAAAGCCAAAAAGAAAGATTGAACAAAATTAAAATAATTACACTTGATAGTATGAAAACTAGCATTTTCCCTTATGAAGTTGCAGATGGGGAATATACTCGGCACTTAGCGAAGGGGCAGTAACGTG
>JAESTG010000405.1 GCA_016763715.1 Flavobacteriaceae bacterium | reverse complement strand
TTAGGTTAGTTTTTAGTTGGTTAGGTTTGGATTTCATTCAAACTATGATGAAAAAACCGTTCTTCGCCATAGAGCGGTTTTTTTGTGGCCTCAACTTTCACACAGACGGTTGTTCCAACTCGGCTAAAATAATAGCTCGTGTCTGGTTTTTAAGCATTCGCTTATCCTCAATCTCAAGAATCCCAGTTGGGATTGTCTTATGAATTCTAACACGCATAATGCCTGGACTTCCACTAAAAAAAGAATACGAAAAACGTTTTTTATTATCATGAAAGCTCATGGGCGCTATGGATATTTCATGTTCTATTGCCAGCCGAAAGGCTCCATCTTTGAATTCATTTAATACCACACTTTCATCATCTGGCACACCTCCTTCTGGAAAAATACAAACACTTAATCCCTGATGTATTCTTTTTTGAGCTTCCACAAAAACATTATGCCTGCTTCTAGCACTACTTCGATCCACTAAAATACAAGTACGTTTATAAAAGAACCCAAACAATGGAATTTTAGACAACTCCGCCTTACCGACAAAAACAAAGGGCTTTCTTGTGGTATACAGCATTAACATAATATCTGTCATAGAAGTATGGTTAGCTACAAACATATAACTAACCCCTTTCTCATAGGAAGTGTCTCTTTTAATTTTAGGATAAAACCCCATTCCAAAAAGAATAGTTTTTGCCCAAATTCGGGCCAATTTAAAGAAAAACGGATACCAACTTTCCTTTAATACACTAATCATAAGGAACGGAAACATTATAACAATAGTCAAAGTCATTAAAACGTAAAACCAAATACGATAAAGGGTATGGAATATGTTTTTTACAATTTTCATCTGATTTCAAAAATACATTTTTCGGTAGAGATTTAACTCTTTTTTTTTCGATTCTGATTCAATACTTTTACCAAAACTCTTTTATGCGGCATACTCTTCTGTTTCTTCTGTTTATTTCGAGCTACCGCTATGCCCAGAACTTGGAAACAAAAATTCCCATAGACGGAACCCTCATTTTTACAGGTAAAACGGCAATCCTTCCTATCTCCAATGAAGTTACTGGTGGTATTTCATTTCTGAAGGTTGATGAAACCGAATTACAGGCCTATCAGATTGATAAAAGCGGAGAGATGACGGCTAAGTTGATCATTGACATTCCGAAGGAACTGGGGGCTTTTTTAGATGCCATTCATATAAACGGAACCCTCCGTCTGTTTTTTACCAAAAAGGATGCGGTTGGGTATATGGATATTGATTTCGAAACTGGGAAGGCCAACGAAGTAGTCATGGAAGACGTATATCAAAAAAAGGAGCGATTGATTGGCTATTACGGAACGAAAAACAAATTCTATACAGTAACCATTCAAGAAAATTCGAGTCTGGGAGTTTATGTTTTTTCTGACAAAGACGGTTATGAAAAAATTGTATTTGATTCGGATAATGAGTTTTTTGTTGAAAAATATTTGTCGCAAAAATTATTTAGCAAAAAATCCCTCATCAATATTATTAAAACTGAAGAAGAAGCTTCTTTTACCTTGAATTACAACCCAAAAAAGCTTTATGTTTCGGAAAACAAAATAACCATTACCATCGATTATTATAAAGATGAAAAGGGTGCCGATCATATCACAGATATTATTGAACTGGATATTCCTTCGCAAAAAATTGAGGCATATACCATAAATTTTCCAAAAATCATAAAGACCCGAAGTGTCAAAAAAGAAATTCAGTCCAGATCTTATATCAAAAACGAACTTCTTTTTCAACTGGTGCATACCAAAGACCAACTTATTGTCCAGGTGGTGGATTATAAAAGTGCCAAAGTGCTGGGTTTCTTTGATATGAACGAGTTTACTAATGGATATTTCAGTCCGCCAGAACGAGAAACAATTCCGAAATACGGATTTAATAAAGCTGATGAAATTAAAAAAAATGTCCGTTTCCTACGAAATTTGTATCAAAACAAATCGGCCATTGCAGTCTATGAAGAAGGCAATCACTACGGAATAAAGATTGGTGCCTTTAAAATTCCAAGTGCAGGACACAGAATGGAAAATCAATTGAAAAACACTCCTGGCATGGTTGTCTACTCAGTTGATCCATTTTTTGCCGCAGTAAGCGTAACGGTCTTTTTAACAGCAATCATTGCAGATGGTATTGCAGCAAACCCTCCTAATTACGGAACTACCAATTCAATCTATTTCAATGAGAAGGAACTGGATACCTTTTCGGCATCACTGGTGATTGATAAAGAAAGTTTTGAGCCAGTAGCAACTGCAGGTATTCAGTCTATTTATCAAAAGTCGCGTATTCATGAAAAGAACTTAAACGACAATCGCATTCGGCTGGTAAAACCGTCTTTATTTAAAATTCGTGGAGATTATTATTTTTCATATTTTTCAATAAGGGATCGTTCCTTTATTATTTCAAATTTACTCTAATGTCAAGAATCTTAACAGGAATACAAAGTACAGGAACTCCTCATTTAGGAAACATTTTAGGAGCCATCCTTCCGGCCATCAAAATGTCAAACGATGCTCAAAATGACGCATTTTTGTTTATTGCAGACATGCATTCACTTACACAAATAAAGGATGCCAACACGCTAAGAGAAAACACGTATAGTACTGCAGCTACTTGGTTAGCCTTTGGTTTAGACGTTGAAAAAACTATATTTTACCGTCAAAGTGATATACCCCAAGTTACTGAATTATCTTGGTATTTGAGCTGTTTCTATCCTTACCAGCGATTAACATTGGCTCATAGTTTTAAGGACAAAGCTGATCGTTTGGAAGATGTAAACGCAGGGTTGTTTGGATATCCCATGCTCATGGCAGCGGACATCCTATTATATGATGCGGAAATAGTACCTGTTGGAAAAGACCAATTACAACATATCGAAATGACACGGGATGTTGCGGCGCGATTTCATGCGAAAATTGGAGAAACCTTTGTGATGCCTGAAGGTAAAGTGCGAGAACACACCATGTTGGTTCCTGGAACCGATGGAGGGAAAATGAGTAAATCCAAAAACAACATTATCAATATTTTTTTGGCTGACAAACCGTTGCGAAAGCAAATTATGGGCATTCAAACAGACAGTACTCCCTTAGAAGAACCAAAAAATCCAGATACATGTAACTTATTTGCACTCTATAAATTATTAGCAAATGAATCTCAAATTGTCGAAATGCGAAGTAATTACGAACGTGGAGGCTATGGCTATGGACATGCAAAACAGGCATTCTATGAATTAATTCTAACCCTTTTTGCTGAAGAACGCGAGCGCTATAGCTATTACATGAACAACCTTGGCGAAATAGACAATGCCCTTCAAATTGGAGCTGAAAAAGCCAGAAAGGTAGCCGATGTAGTCCTTAAAAGAGTTCGTGAAAAAGTAGGTTACTAAACCTTATAACTGAAGCCTAATATTTAGCAAATCCTTTCTAATTTATTTCGGAACGTTTGTTTCAGTATAAAAATGAATCATTCAGAATACACATTCTTCAAGTTTTTGATACTGTCCAATAGAGTTGCAAAATCACTTTAAGCTATGTTATAATGAACACTACGCATATTGAAACGAATGGTTCAAAAATAGAATGACCATTAAACAACTTGGAACAGGTTTCCTGGAGAAGGCTTAACTACTCCTTTTAATTCCATTTGCAAAAGTAGAGAAGCAACCTTAAATGTTGGTAGTTTACATGCTAACGCAATCGTATCTAGCAACTCCTTTTCTTTGTTTTTCAAATAATCAAAAATTAATTGCTCTTCCTTATTTAGTTCAACAAAAAGTTGGGTTTGTAATGGTTTATGTTCGGACTCACTTAAATCCCAACCCAACATATAGATAAGATCTGCTGCCGAATCTAACAAATGTGCTTGTTGCGATTTTATCAAATGATTACATCCACTGCTTTGTCTATCGGTTGTTCTTCCAGGCACCGCAAAAACTTCTCTATGATAAGAATTCGCAATATCTGCAGTCACTAAACTCCCTCCCTTCGAGGCCGATTCAATAACAATAGTGGCCTCACTTAGACCAGCAATAATTCTATTTCGTTTTAAGAAATTAGTTCGTTCAAACGGATCACTATTCCAAAACTCAGTTATAAAGCCACCGTTTTCCTCCACCTTAGCAACATACTTTTTGTGTATTCTGGGATATACCCTACCCAATCCATGAGCCAAACAACCAACAGTTTGAAGGCCATAATCTATCGCTGCCTTTTGTGCTGTGATATCAATACCATAGGCAAAACCAGAGACAATGACTGGGGCAAGCGGTGCTAGTTCTTTAATCAGTGCATCACAAAACTCCATTCCCTGTCTTGTAGCCTTCCGCGTTCCAACAATGCTAATTATCTTTTTCCGTTCCAAATCAATATTTCCTCTTTGGAAAAAAAGAATGGGACCGTCACCACAATGTTTTAACCTTTTCGGATAAGTTGTATCCAGAAAATAACGATAATCAATTTGATTTTCCTGAATGTAATGTAATTCAGCCTCGGCTTCTGGTAATAGTTGGGTTTCTTGAAGTTCTTTAAGTTTTAATCTTCCAATACCATCAATTTTTAGCAGATTTGATTTTTTCTCCTGAAAAATCCCTTCCGCAGAACCTACTACTCGTAATAATTTTTTGGCTGAAGTATCCCCCAAATTAGGAACGCGCTGCAAGGCTAGTGTATAAAGCAGCTCTTTTGTTGTAAGCATGAATCTTAAAATGTAATAGGGGGAGTTGGGTTAAAATTACAACATTTTAGGTTGTTGATAAATTTGTCCTCCAAATTTTGAATGCTTTCACAATTTACTCTAAGTTTGTTTCTACGCAATTGGCTACTTACATAAAAGACTTACTCTATCGATATGAGTGTGTAATAATTCCAGGTTTTGGAGCTTTTTTAACTCAAAGTCGCTCTGCACATATTGATAATGCCTCACATACCTTTTATCCTCCTTCAAAAACACTTTCCTTCAATCGTCAATTACAGACTAATGACGGTATTTTGGCAAACTATGTAGCTTCCGTGGAGCAATGTAGCTATGAATTGGCACTTCAAAAAATACGAAACTTTGCTGGAAGGCTTTCATTAGATCTTTCAGAAGGAAAAACAGTAACTCTTAAAAATATTGGAGACTTTTCTCTAAATACTGAAAATACATTCCAGTTTATTCCTTCTGAAAAAGAAAACTTCAATACAGCTTCTTTTGGCCTTTCATCTTTTATTTCTCCAGCTATTGTTCGAGAAATACCAAGTACCATCCTTGAAAAAGAAGCAATTCCTCTTTTTGGCGCCAAAAGAAAAACGGCATATCCTTTTATGCGATATGCTTCTATAGGCCTAATTGCCATAATATTAGGCGGTATTAGTGGGCTGAAAATCTATGAAGGACAGGTTGAAAAGCACAACTTCGCTGAAAAACAGAAAGCCACTGTTTTGGTTGAAAACCAAATCCAAGAGGCCACTTTTATAATTGAAAATCCATTACCCACTTTAAGCATTATTGTTGCTAAACGAACTGGAAAGTATCACATTGTCGCTGGTGCCTTCCGTGTAGAAGCCAATGCTGATAAAAAAATTAAGCAACTTTTGAAAAAAGGATTCCCTGCTCAATTAATTGGCAAAAATCGATATGGATTGCATGTGGTTGTCTATGGTTCTCATGAAACTCGTCTAGGCGCTCGCCAAAGCTTACGAACAATCAAACAGTCTGAAAATAAAGATGCTTGGTTGATGATTAAAGACTTTAGTATATAATTTTATTTCTTTTTAATTGCATTCTTTCATTATACCTTCTCCTAAGCGGAATTAGTACCTTTGTGAAAAATTTTATATGAACGCCAAGACCCCTTCAGAGTCACGAACCGTTATTACAGATTTAGTGCTTCCAAGTGAGACAAATCCCATTGGGAACATGTTTGGTGGAGAATTACTTGCTCGAATGGATCGAGCAGCTAGTATCTCAGCACGAAGACATAGTCGTAGAATTGTTATGACCGCTTCGGTTAATCATGTTGCTTTTAATAAAATGATTCCACTTGGCAGTGTTGTAACTGTTGAAGCACATGTCTCCCGTGCATTTAAAAGTTCGATGGAGGTTTTTATGGATATTTGGATTGAAGACCGCGAAAGTGGGCTGCGAAGCAAAGCAAATGAGGGCATTTATACCTTTGTTGCAGTAGATGAAATGGGAAGTCCCGTTCCCGTTCCTCCCTTAAAACCCGAAACAGAATTAGAAAAAGAGCGTTTTAACGCTGCGCTGCGCAGAAGACAATTAAGTCTACTTTTGGCAGGTAAAATACAACCTCAAGAAGCCACAGAATTAAAAGCTCTTTTTGACGTTTAGCAGATTCGTAGTTTTTTACATAAATTCTTAATAATCTATCTATTTACTGGGGTTTTACTCTGTTAAAATGTCATGTTTTTCTAATTTTTTTATGGTTTTAGTATCGAATTAGATATATTTGAGGTTATAATTAATTTTTAATCTTTACTAACCGCTATATTCACTTTATTAAAATCAGTATGAAAAAGACAACTACTTTTCCAAATTGGAAAAAAACGGTATTGAGCTTAATGGCTCTTACACTGTTTTTTAGTTTTTCCAATGCACAGAATGCGATTCAGTTTCAAGGCGAAACTCTAGAAATTCAAGACAACATTGATTCTTTTCAATGGGAGCAGATGCCAGAGTCATCAAAACTTGCCAATGGTTATTTTGGTTGGATTCAGTTTTACGAAACTCCTACTCAAGATATTCAAGACGCTTTCAAAGCAAATAATTTAGAATTGTTGGATTATATCCCACACCAAACTTACTTATTCTACTTTCCAGAAACTGCTTCCATTCAGTTTTTAAAGGATAGTGGTGTACGGGCAATTGTTCCTGTGCAAGGAAGGTTTAAACTTTCTTCTAATTTAAGAAATGGAATTATTGGAGACTGGGCTGTTTCAGGAAACAATATTTTAGTGACTTTAGTCCATCATGAAAATGTAAACACAAACTTTGTAATTAATGAATTGGCAACACGCCAAATTTCTTTAGTAAAGCAATATGCAGGAGCTTCAGAATTAGAACTATCTATTCCTGACAACTGTTTAGAAGATCTTTCTAACCTACCTTATGTAAAGTGGATTGATGTTACCTATGCACCCTCTATTCCAGACGATCGTCGTGGTAGAAGTTTACATAGATCCAACGGATTGGATACTCAAACTGGAGCTGGCAGAAATTATACTGGTGATGGTATTGGAGTCCTTTGTCGTGATGACGGACCAGTAGGCCCTCATGTTGACTTTGAAGGCAGACATAGTGGTCTTTACGGAAATAACGGAAATAATACGCATGGAGATGGTGTCTCTGGTATTATGGCTGGAGCAGGTAATAAAGATCCTAACAAAAGGGGAATGGCTGCAGGGTCAGATCTTCACATTGTAAATTATGTCCCTAGTTTCCTAGATGCTGCCACTGTAAGCCTTTTAAATGATGGTTCTGTACAAGTTACCAACTCCTCACACAGTAATGGTTGCAATGCTGGTTATACTTCTTCTACTAGAAATGTTGATGAGCAAATGCACGATTTAGAAAATATTTTACATGTCTTCTCTGCGGGTAATTCAAATGGAAGTAACTGTGGATATGGAGCTGGAAGTCAATGGGGAAACATTACTGGTGGACATAAACAAGGTAAAAACGTAATTGCAACAGCAAATACCCTCTTTGATGGAAATATCGTAGGTTCGAGTAGCCGTGGACCTGCTCACGATGGTAGAATAAAACCAGATATTGCCGCGAACGGACAACAAACTTCTACAGCCCCCAATCATGGATATATGGGCTTTGGAGGAACTTCAGGAGCTTCTCCTGGAATCGCTGGAGTTTCCGCTCAGTTATTTGAGGTTTATGCCGATGATAACGGAGGTGCTCTTCCTAAGGGAGCTCTTATAAAAGCTGCTTTATTAAACACTACAAATGAAGCTGGTAATATAGGACCTGACTTTATTTTTGGATGGGGAATCGTAAACGGATTAAGAGCTGGTAAACTAATTGAAGACGGACGTTACTTATCTGATGATATTAGTCAAGGTGGTTCAAACACTCATAATATTACTGTTCCATCTGGAACTACACAAATGCGAGTAATGATTCATTGGAGTGATCCAGAGGCTGCTATTGGTGCAAGTCCTGCATTAGTAAACGACTTGGATTTATTGGTAACAGACCCTTCAAACAACGATTATGAGCCTTGGATATTAGACAGTACTCCAGATCCTACACTTTTGAACTTACCAGCAACTAATGGACCTGATCACTTGAACAATGTAGAGCAAGTATTAATTAACAACCCTGCAGCAGGTTCTTACGACATTAATATTTCTGGATTTAATGTCCCAATGGGGCCTCAAGAGTATTTTGTGGTATATGAATTTATCACAGAGAATCTAGTTGTTACTTATCCTAATTCTGGTTCTGAAAAGTTCTTCTCTGCTGGAAGTTTATTGAATGTAATTCACTGGGATGCAATTAACACAACTGCTCCATTCTTAGTTGAATACACAATTGATAATGGTGGTACATGGACAACCATTGCTACCGTTCCTGCAGATGAATATCTTCTTTCATGGCAAGCACCTGGAGTATTTACAGGAGAGGCAAAAATTAGAGTGACTAGTGGCGCATTTTCAGATGAAAGTGATGAGCCATTCAGTATTATAGAACGCAGAGTTACAGGTCAAGCTATCACTAAGGTGTGTGAAACTGAAGCTTCTTTCTCTTGGAATTCGTTGGCAGAGACAGAATCGTATGATCTTTGGATGATGGGAGAAAAGTATATGGAAGTTGTTGGAAATACTACTGATACGTCAATCACAGTTCCAATTGCAGATGCTGATGCCGATTTATGGTATGCTATAGCTCCAAGAAATGATACTGACGGATGGGTTGGTTTAAGGTCTATTGCTAGTGTTCACACTACTGGAATATTAGATTGCATACTTGGATTGGATGATAATGACCTTACAAATAGCGTTATATTATACCCTAACCCTGCATCCAATGAATTTACAATAAACTTAGGATCTTCAATTACTAGCGAAGTTGAAATAACGGTAACTAACAGTCTTGGACAAACAATCCAAAAACTGAGTACCTCAGCAACACAAACTAGAGTTAACGTTTCAAACTATCATACAGGAATTTACTTTGTTAGTATCAAAACAGATACGCAAGCGACTACTAAAAAGTTGCTTATAAAATAGAAGTGTTTTCTTTACTCTTTATAATAGACCGCCTAAATAATTTAGGCGGTCTATTTTTATTAATATATTTGTTATTCTAGTATAATAGAATTTGAAGACATGTACATTGAACAAATTTATACCGGCTGTTTAGCCCAAGGAGCTTATTATATAGAGAGCAATGGAGAAGTTGCCATTATTGACCCTTTACGAGAAGTTAAGCCGTATATAGAAAAGGCACAAAAGAACAACGCCAAAATAAAGTATATATTCGAAACTCATTTTCATGCGGACTTTGTAAGTGGTCACGTCACACTTTCTAAAGCTACTGGCGCCTCAATTGTATATGGCCCCACCGCAGAACCTTCCTTTGAAGCTATCATAGCCAAAGACCAACAAGTATTTCAATTAGGTAATGTCACCATTACTGCTTTGCATACACCTGGTCACACTATGGAAAGCACCACTTATTTGCTTAAAGATGAGCAGGGTAAAGATTATTCCATTTTTACAGGTGATACTCTTTTTTTAGGTGATGTTGGAAGACCCGATTTGGCGCAAAAAGCAGCAACATTAACTCAAGAACAATTAGCAGAAATTCTATTTGATAGTCTTCGGAATAAAATAATGCCACTTTGGGATCATGTTATTGTTTATCCTGCACACGGTGCAGGTTCAGCCTGTGGTAAGAATATGATGAAAGAGACAATTGACACGCTTGGGAATCAGAAAAGAATGAACTATGCGCTGAGAGCCAACATGACTAAGGCAGAATTTGTTAAGGAAGTTACAGACGGATTACTTCCACCTCCTCTTTACTTTCCCTTAAATGTAAAAATGAACAAAGAAGGGTATGAGGACATTGATACTATCCTTGAAAAAGGCACACAAGTATTGTCGCCAGAAGCCTTTGAGGCCACTGCCAATGAAACTGGAGCTATTGTTTTGGATGTACGCACACCTGAAGATTTTATTCAAGGCCATGTGCCTAAATCTATTTTTATAGGACTAGACGGCGGGTTTGCACCTTGGGTTGGTGCTTTAATTGCAGATGTTAAACAACCTTTGCTTTTAATTACTCCACCAGGAAGAGAGGAAGAAGCTGTAACTCGACTTTCCCGAGTAGGTTTTGACAAAACTTTAGGTTGTTTAGACGGAGGGGTTAAAGGCTGGGAAAAGGCTGGGAAAGAAATTGATTCTTTAGCCTCGATTCCCGCAGAGAAATTTCAATCATTATTTGGAAATTCAGATGTGCCTGTCTTTGATGTGCGTAAGGAAACTGAATTTGAAACCATGCACATTGAAAATGCCATAAACACTCCTCTAAGTTTTATTAATAATCATTTATCTGAATTTCCTAAGAATGAAACATTCTATGTACACTGCGCTGGAGGATATCGAAGTGTGATTGCTGCTTCCATTTTGAAAAGCAGAGGGATTCATAATTTATCTGATGTAGCAGGAGGGTTTGATGCAATTAAGCAAACAAACATTTCTCTGAAAGAAGGGGCAAGTTCTAAGGTTTCTTAAGACTTACATTCTGTAAATCCAATCGGCTGGGTTCAATTTTTTAAAATTTTGATATATTAAAAATTTCAAAATAGTTTTTTTCGTTCTCTTATTGGTAAAAACAGTTCCTATATGTTGATTGGTACGTACTTTATCTCCCGTTTTTACTTGAATATCAACAACATTGTGATAAACTGTCACATAGTTTCCATGTTGAATGTAAATCGCATTGTTTGCGCCCTTTATTTTCTGAATTTTAAAAACAATCCCATCAAAAACACTGCGAACTACTGAATTCCTTTCGGTAGCAATTTCTACTCCACTACAATAGGTCGTAATATTTGCTAACTGCGGATGTCTACTAGTTCCAAATTTTTTAACCACAAAGCCTTTTTTAAGGGGCCAAGGTAATTTCCCCTTGTTATTGGTGAATTTTTTTGCCAAAACTTTCGCTTCCGCAGTAAGTGCAAATGTTTCATTTGATTTCTTGACGGTAGTCGTCTTGCCAGATTTCTTATTGGACGCTATAATGGCCTGTTTAATAATTTTATCTATTTCACGATCAATCCGATTAGCTTCCTTCTGTTTAGTCCTTATTTGCGCCGTAAACTATCCTTCATCTTTTTTTAGACTAGCAACCAGTGCAACTTGACTCCGTTTCTCTTCATCTAGCTTTTTCTTAGCGATCCTATTCTCCGCAATGAGCACATCCTTATCCTTTTTCTGTTGAATTAAACTCTCATTCAACACTTGCAGTTCTACCGTTTTGACTTTTATGCTTTCTCCTTGCTTTTTGCGGTGCTTCGTATATTGTTTCATATACTGAATTCGCTTATAGGCTTGTAAAAAATTTTCAGAAGAAAATAAAAACATTACCCTGCTTTGATCGCTCTTACTTTTATATGATTTATTAATCATAGACGCATAATCCTCTCGAAGAGTCTTCAATTCATCTCTTAATTGATCTATGGTGGAAAGGTTAGTATTAATTTCTCTAGTAAGCAGGTTAGCTTGTTGATTGGTCACTCGAATTAAGTTTTGACGAGAAGCAATACGCTGATCTAAATCCTCGACTTCAGCAAGAACGCTTTTCTTTTCCCCCTGTGTCTTAAAAAGAAGACTGTTGATTTGCTCAATCTCTTGTAAAATTGCCTGTCTTCTTGCTTCTAGCTCTTGTTGTTTTT
>JAESTG010000064.1 GCA_016763715.1 Flavobacteriaceae bacterium | reverse complement strand
TTGTGTTATTTATAGGTTCAACTACAAAATTATACACAATAGACTCATGCGTACCAAAGTCATATCGATGTGTTTGAAAATTCAATACATGTACCAAAGCATCTATTCGCTGACTAGTTCCTGGCTGTGCCAAATTAGCAAAGGCATCTCCACCAGTACCTGCGATAAATGAATCGAAGGCGGCTAAAGGGATCTCAACAGGTGTTGCGACACTTGCTCCTCCCGGATTCGTCCAATCTACATCAAAGTCCCATACCTTTATATGATCCGTACTCACTCCTCCCCAAGCATCATCCTGAAACCAAACAATAGGTGCTGGACCAGGGGCCATTCCAGCTCCTTCCGAATGTGCAGGCTGTGGTGCTTGAAAAACACTTCCGCTAGAGTAGTTTGGTAAATTAAGGACGACCATTTCAGCTGAAGCATCCCCGTCAATCATTTTTTGACGATTGAAGGCATGAAACCTTCCACTGCTACTGAAATTTCCAGTAACAATATAGCTATCACCCCATATCCCATAATGCGGATAATCATTGGCTCCAGAAGAATAAACAAATACCGTATAAGTACCTGTTGGATCTGGCGTGTTAGATACGGCTATCTTGAACTGTGAATTAATACTGAATTGGGTAATCACCCAACGATCTGCTTCACGGTCATACAACACAATAGGGTCACCATTTCCACCTCCCAATGGGTCTGATAAGCTTTTTGGAAATCCCGAAGCCATAACTCCAGTTTTATCAAATACAGCCCAAACGGTATTAGTCATTTCCACAATGTGATTAGGCCCAACGGCTCCAGTTGGATCTGGAGGGCTTGCATTCGAATTAATTCCATCAAAACTAACAATAGCAGAATTAGCTGAACGTGTAAATCCATCTGTTTGGATTAAGGGATCTACATTCGTTGGACTTTCTCCAGCACTATTCATAAAATCTGCTTTATTCTGTCTTTTACTACTCAACATCCCTCCTCTAGGAAATTCCTTCTCAGGCAAAGACATTGGATCTACTTGTGGATAAGACCACATTGGTTCAGTAACATAAACTTCTATTGGCTCCAACACTTCTGTAGTCACCCCCTCCACAGTTGAAGATACCTGTGCGTAAGCAGATGTGCCTACTAGAACTAATAGAAATAAATAATTCTTTAGTTTCATAATAATAGTTTTAGGTTATTATTTTAATAAGAGTTAAAATTAATGAAACTTAGCGGGTTAAAAAAAGAAAAGCCCCGCAAACGGCAGGGCTTAATCTCACAATTATATCATGGTTTTCTAATAAAACGACGTCCACAATTCTTATTTTTTTACAAATTTGGTAGTAAAAAGTTCTCCTCCATCTTGATCATAAATCTTCAAAATATATAGTCCTGAAATGAGTTCATCCAGCTTTAATTCAACATCAGACTGCCTTATTTGACTCCTTTCAAAAACCAATTGATTGAAAAAATCAAATATTTTAATAGAAGACATCATATTTTTGGGAGATACTTCTTCAATATTAATCGTCGTTTCTACCATAGTAGGTGCAATTAGATAATATGCTTGCAATTCTTCATTTACTTCGCGACTTGTATTATTGCTTTTCCCAGGTAAGTTTAATGGAGGAACCTCACAAGAAGTTAAGGCTGGGTCTATTTGCAAATCTACATAACCCCCTTCTGGATAATACAACCCACTTAGAATTTCTATATTAGCTCGTGCGCGAAACTTCAATTTTGAGCTATCGGTCACTATATTATTGAACATTTTTATCTCATAAGGAGCTGTTACTAGTTTATAAAACCAAGGCCTATAAAGTATTCTGTTTTTTACCTCAACAGTTCCAAAGGGTTTTTTCATTTCGTTTGCCATATTAACTGCCTCAAAGGCATCCAACCTTCCAGCTCCAAGCTTTCCGTAATAAGGTAAGTTTTCGAGGATAGTATCCACAACAACGGCAGTTAGCTTAAGCACAGTTTCAATTTCCCGAGAATCCAAACAATAATTTACAGAATACAAAAGACCAATAGTCCCTGTAACAGTAGGTGCAGAAAATGAAGTTCCTCCCCATCCAGACCTTCTATAATCATCTACAAATATATCCCCAGGCACACCATCCTTCCATACTGTTGGGCTAGCATAATATGCTGGAACAACAATATCGATAGAATCATTATGTTGATGTGACCACGTCTTATTTACTGAGTGATTGTAGCATTGATGTATGTCCTTCCAATTGTCAAAGTCTATATTAGTACTTCCAATTTCATTTTTGTTTCCAACGGTTGATACAGAAATAACATTTTTATAAGAAGCTGGATAATAGTAGTCATTTGGGTCTTCAGTAACATCAGATTCCCCATTTCCAGCTGCGAAAACCATCGTTACTCCTAGGGCATCAATCATATCTATAATCGCTTGATACGGCGGAAAAGGGGAGCTTGATAGATGCCAACTGCAATTAGTCACTTTTACTTCATCGAACGTCTGAACCAATTGCAAAAGAGGTGATAACCGGAGCGCCTTTGCTACAACCATCTTCGTATTAAAGCCTATTGAAGAAATCCCCAAACCATTATCTGTTGCCGCAGAAGCAAACCCCGCAACTCTATTACCATGCTGCTTAACTCCTAATGTATTATACCCCGAAAGTCCTCCTAGTATTTCAGTTGTCAAATCTTCATGTCCATCATAAAAACCGTTATCCACAATTCCAAGAATTACATTAGAGTTTCCAGTAGTTATATCCCACGCTTCTTGTGCTCTAATCATATCCAACTCCTTTTGCTCATAATCATCATAGTTTGATATTTTTGTATTAACTAGAAGATTAGAATTTTCGTAATCATTCGGAACATAAAGAAGCTCGCCTTCTTCCTCAAAATAAAATGAAGGGTATAAAGAAGAAAACACACTTGTTAAATCGCTTAAATCATCTGTCGATGATAAATCAATTACGTATCGATTCATAAGGTATGTATTTGATGAAGTGCTAAAAAGATCCAAAAACTTATAAATAGTAAAGGAGTCAAAAATTTGATTGATTGCAACTCCATTAACTAATCCCTCATCAACTTTTAACTGGATAAGACCAACACCTATTGGGTCAATTTCTGGCACATAACTATTATTGGGAATCTCTAACCAATATCGTTTTTGATTTTGTGAAAATCCTAATTGAAGGATTAGAAGAAAAAATAAAAGTAGAAAACTATTCCTTTTCATGATGCCCTTTTTTAGATTTCAATTCATCTATTTCTTTTTTAAGTTGAATAACATAGAGTATCAACTCTTCTATTTTCTCCATCTGTTTGGCCTGCATTACACCTAAATCTATTCCTCCTTTTACAAGATTCTCTGCCGAAGGCACCCCTGGCAAGTGTTTCTTTTCTTTGATAAATTTTTCCAACTCAGATAACGGGCGTAATACATAATCTTCCTCAAACACATAGTCTGCCCAATCGCTAGTGGCACTCAATGCTACCTTTACTCTTTCTGTTAGGATTCCACCGACCACGTATAGTCTATAATCTCCAGGAGTACTAACGCCTCCAATAATTACCTTACTTTCATCATTTACTTCAATAGCTACAGCTCCATCTCCGTCTGCAATATAAATATGGTTAGAAACGTTACCGAGTGTCGTTACATTATTTCCTATAATCACGTTGCCACTACCCGTCGCATTGGATTGAAACGCACCTCTACCTATGTATATATTATTACTTCCTGAACTATTATTACTTCCAGCACTAAAACCAACTGCTATATTGTAATTCCCCGTTGTATTACTAGAAAAAGAATAAATACCAAACGATACATTATTTACTCCTATTCTCCCTGAAACAACCCCATTCCTCTTAAAAACCAAATCTTCATTGTTTGTAGTTCCTAAATAATTAGAAGAGCCAACACTATTTCCTGTTAAACTCCAAGTGCCTAATTGAGCATTCATCTGAAAACAAATAATGCTCAAAACAAATAGAATAATTAATTTTTTCATAAAATACGATTTAAAAAAGTTATTGTATTTATGTAAGGTATTGATTATAATTAGATTAAAAAAAGTCCAGCAAAACAGCTGGACTTTTTTTAATCTAATTATATCATATACTTCTAAGAGAGCCATTTCTCATAAGAGGTGCATTCTCTTAACTTATCAGCAATCTCATTTATAGAAATTCGTTCCTGTTTCATGGTGTCTCTGTCTCTTATAGTAACCGTTTGGTCCTCCAATGTTTGATGATCTACTGTAATACAGTAAGGCGTTCCCGCAGCATCTTGTCTTCTATACCGTTTACCCACAGCATCTTTCTCATCATAAGCTACATTATAATCCCACTGTAGTTTAGCTAAAATATCCTTAGCGATTTCGGGCAAGCCATCTTTCTTAACCAACGGCAAAATAGCCGCTTTGGTTGGCGCTAAAATAGAAGGCAATTTCAATACCACTCGGGTACTTCCATCTTCCAAAGTCTCATCTTGCAATGAATTACTGAATACCGCCAAAAACATTCGATCTAGACCTATAGAAGTCTCAACAACGTATGGCGTATAACTTTCATTCAATTCAGGATCAAAAAACCTTAATTTCTTTCCACTGAGTTCTTCATGTGCTTTAAGGTCAAAATCAGTTCTTGAATGAATACCCTCCAATTCTTTAAATCCAAATGGGAAATTGAACTCGATATCTGTCGCAGCGTTGGCATAATGCGCCAATTTTTCATGATCATGGAAACGATAATTTTCACTACCCAAGCCAAGTGATAAGTGCCATTTTAAGCGTGTTTCTTTCCAATATTCATACCATTTCATTTCATCTCCTGGACGCACAAAGAATTGCATTTCCATTTGCTCGAACTCTCTCATTCTAAATATAAATTGGCGAGCTACAATTTCATTTCGGAAAGCTTTACCAGTCTGTGCAATTCCAAAGGGAATCTTCATACGACCCGTCTTTTGTACATTAAGAAAGTTAACAAAAATACCTTGCGCCGTTTCGGGTCTCAAATATAAATCCATTGCACTTTCAGCCGAAGCTCCTAACTTAGTACCAAACATCAAGTTGAATTGACGCACCTCGGTCCAGTTTTTTGAACCAGTTTCTGGGTCGGCTATTCCTAGTTCTTCAATAAGGGCTTTTACGTCGGCCAGATCCTCATTATCTAATGATCGTGCTAAACGCTCTAAAATCTCTTTTTTATCGCCTAAGTATTTGACTACTCTAGGATTAGTTGTTATAAACTGTGCTTCATCGAAAGACTCTCCAAAACGTTTCTGAGCCTTAACAATCTCCTTCTGAGCCTTAATATTCAACTTTTCGGCATAATCTTCTACCAAAACATCTGCACGATACCTTTTCTTTGAATCCTTATTATCAATTAAAGGGTCATTAAAAGCATCCACGTGTCCTGAGGCTTTCCATGTGGTTGGGTGCATCAAAATAGCAGCATCAATCCCCACAATGTTCTGGTTCATATACACCATACTACGCCACCAATACTCACGTATATTCTTTTTAAGTTCTACTCCATTTTGTGCATAATCATAAACAGCGCTTAAACCGTCATATATTTCGCTCGAACCAAAGATGTATCCATACTCCTTGGCATGTGATATTACTTTCTTGAAATGATCTTCATTTTTTGCCATAGCGCAAAAATAGAAAAACCGCCACGATAACATCGCAGCGGTTTACAATTTTTTCTTACTAATTTTAACTCAGTAGAACTATTTTAGGATCATGCTGGTTGTCGCAACTTGCTGTGCACCATCAAATACATTGATAATGTACCTACCTTCAATTAAATCCTCTTCGGCAGCATCTACCAAAATACATACATCCAATTCTTCTTGTTCGTAGAACACTTTAGTGCTTGCGCTATAGTTTAAGGTTCCTTCTTCAAATTGAATTACGGCTTTTTCACCTAAAAGATTATTATTTGGATTGATCACCTGTATAAACAACAAACGGTCTCCTTTTTCCGCAATGATATTTGGAGCTAATGTGAAGCAACTACGCACTTTATCTGCACGACTAGCTCGCTTGGTATCAACCACTTTACCACTATTACGAACAATGACAGCTTCTCCTTTTAAGTTAATGGCTTTCACTACCGATCCCTTTCTTAAGGTTTCGGCCATGGCGATGTTTGCCTCTCCTACCGAGTCTACCACACGGATAGTCTCGTTTAAAATGGTATTGGTACTGTCCATTTGAATTGCTAACATTTGATTAGCTCGAACCAAACTATCTGCTCTTCTAAATAGTAGTTTTCGTTCACTCTTTAATTTTCCGATTTCACTTTTGTATCGTCTAATTAAAGAGATATTTGCTTCAGCACCTTTTACTGAATCTAAAAGTATATCAATACGCTCACGCGCAGCTAATAAACCTTTATCTTGTAATTCATTTTCCTGAATTACCTCATCGTAATTGGTAATAAGATCTTGTAGTTCGGATTCAATCTCCGTCTTTTGTTGTTCTAGTCCTGTTACTGTATTTTTACTATCGTTATAGAGGGATACCGTATAGACGGCTAGCGCAATTAACATTGCAGATAGTAAACCAACAAGGACTTTAAATTTGGTATTATTACTTTCAGTAGTCATAATATTCTAGTTTAAAATTTAGGTTTGTGGGTCAAATGTATGAAACTCCTAAAAACTCGAATGTTTACAAAATGGTAAAAAAATTTAAAATATGTTAAACCTCCTATTTCCAAAGGTTTGTGGAGGCTGCGAATCGTCTTTAATGAAATCGGAATTAGTTATTTGCACACAATGTAGAAACAACCTTCCCATTGCTTGTTATCACCGAACTGACAATGATACAATGAAACAGGTGTTTTATGGTAGGTTTGAACTT
>JAESTG010000404.1 GCA_016763715.1 Flavobacteriaceae bacterium | reverse complement strand
CTTTGCTCCCATCCGAGTCCAACTAAGTGTATCCTGTCCAAAATGACATTGCAAATGCAGTAAGGATTTACCCGAAACATCTCCCAAAGCATCCAGTTCATATTGTTTTAAGGAAGTATGACCCGCTTTAAAACGATCCATTTGGTAGAAATCACTTTTGGCGTGAATGGCTACTTTTTTATTCCAAGTTTCTTTATTGGTTTCAAAGGCTTTTTGGTAATCCATGTTAGAGGTTTTGTATCTTATTTTTAATTTTCATAATAGGAAATCGCACCGCTTGGACATTGTCTTACTACACGCATAATATCTTCTGATACTTCACCTCCCATTTGTATCCAAGGCTTCTCCCTCGGCTTAAAAACCGATGGCAATCCATATGCACATTTGGCAGAGTGGGTGCAAAGTTTGGACTGCCAAACCACTGTCACTTCACCATTACTATACTCTTTCTTAATTTCCATGTTTTAAAAATACAAAAATTATGTGCAAACTTAGAGTTTCCGTATTTTTACTGAAAACCAAGTTGGAATGAAAAAAGTAATAGTTTTCGCATTTGCATGTTGCACGTTAATAGCGTGTAAAGATGTGGTCACAGAGCTTCAAGATGACAAAAATAATGATGGGAATCGTGATTGGATTCCAGAGCCAGATGCAGACCCTGTTCAGAGTACTGCGAATGGTATTGCTTACGGAAACGGATTTGCCCAATGGAAGGATGTTTCAGAAATAGCCTTCACCTTTAATGTGGATCGTGGAGAACAGCATTTCGAACGTTCTTGGATATGGGAGCCTAAAAATAATTGGGTTCAAATGATGACTGCAACTGATACTGTTCGATACAGAAGAAGTAAGATGGATAGCACACATTTAAGCGCGGACCAAGCTTTTATTAATGATAAATATTGGCTACTCGCACCATACCAACTTATATGGGATAAAGGCGCCCAACTTTCAGAAAAACAAAACCAAAGAGCTCCTATTTCAGGAGATACTCTGGATATGCTTACGATAACTTATGCAGATGAAGGTGGCTATACCCCAGGGGATGCCTATGATTTTTACTTCGGAAAAGATTTCGTAGTGAAAGAATGGGTGTTTAGGGAAGGGAACGATTCGGTGCCGACCATGACGAATACCTGGGAAGATTATGAAGATTTCAACGGAATCAAAATCGCCAAAATGCACAAAGATTCTACTGAAAATTTCAAATTATATTTTACCAACATTTCAGTTAAAAAACAAAGTCAAGGTAGAAACTGATAAAACCGAGCGAAGCAATCTATGTACCAAAACAGCCTGAATCACGCCCTGCAATGTGACGCTGAAGACAATTTGTCTCATTTCAGAAATCGGTTCTTGTTCCCTACCGATTCGGATGGTAACACCTTAATTTATCTCTGTGGAAATTCATTGGGTTTGCAACCAAAAAGTACTTCAGAATATATTCAAAAAGAATTGGATGACTGGGCAAAATTTGGCGTGGAAGGTCATACCGACGCACAACACCCTTGGTTACCATATCATGAGTTTTTAACGAAAAACATGGCCAATTTGGTGGGTGCCAAACCCAGCGAAGTAGTGATGATGAATTCACTCACTACCAATTTGCATTTAATGATGGTATCGTTTTACCAACCTACCGCTACGAAATATAAAATTATTGTAGAAAGTGATGCTTTCCCAAGCGATAAATATGCAATGGAGAGTCAGTTAAAATTCCATGGCTTCGACCCAAAAGAGGGTTTGATACTTTGGACTCCTCCAGAAGGAGAAGAACTGTGTCGTTTTTCAGACTTAGAGGCCATCATGGAGGAACAAGGTGATTCGGTTGCATTGTTAATGATTGGAACTACCAATTATTATAGCGGACAACATTTTCCAATGCAAAAAATCACAGAACTTGGTCATAGCTACAACTGTATGGTTGGGTTTGATTTGGCCCATGGCGTGGGAAATATTCAACCAAATTTACATGAGGTAAACGCCGATTTTGCTGTCTGGTGTAGTTACAAATACCTCAACAGTGGACCAGGAAGTTTAGGAGGATGTTTTGTACATGAGCGACATGCAAAAAACGATAACTTAAAACGATTTGCTGGTTGGTGGGGACATAACAAAGACACCCGTTTTAATATGCGACATGATTTTGATGCGTTGCCTGGAGCTGAAGGATGGCAATTAAGCAATCCAGCCATTCTTTCTATGGCAGCCATAAGAGCTTCTTTGGATGTGTATGCAGCAGCAGGATTTGATGCTATTCGTCAAAAATCTCGAAAACTGACTGGTTTTTTAGAATTCTTAATTGACGATATGAATGACGAGCGTATCAATATAATTACACCTCGTAACCCAGAGGAACGCGGATGCCAATTATCTATACAAGTAAAGAGTGCGGATAAAGCCTTACACACTAAATTAACTAAGGATGGGGTTATAAGCGATTGGCGTGAACCAGATGTAATACGAGTGGCTCCTGCCCCATTGTACAATAACTTTGAGGATGTTTTTGAATTTATAACTCGCCTAAAAAAACAATTAAATGAGTAAAAAAGAAAGCATACTAATTATAGGTGCTGGTCTCTGCGGAAGTCTTCTAGCGCTTCGAATGGCTCAAAGAGGGTATTCGGTTCGACTTATTGAAAAACGTCCAGATTTACGTGCGGTGAAGCAAGATGCAGGTCGCTCCATCAATTTGGCCCTAAGCGATCGCGGATTGAGAGGTCTTCGGCTTGCGGGCGTTGAGGAAACTGCTAAAAAACTATGTATTCCCATGCTTGGTCGAATGATTCATGACAAAGAGGGCAACACCTTTTTAAGCAAATATAGTGGTAGAAAAGATGAGTATATAAATTCCATTTCTCGCCCAGGTCTTAATATGTTATTGTTAGATGCAGCTGAAGCTATGTCTAATGTAGAGCTCATATTTAATAAAAGTTGTGAGAGAGTCGACTTGGAAAATAATACAGCATATTTTAAAGATTATGACACAGGAGAAATAGTTACCTACCAAGATGCCATCATTTTTGGAACGGATGGCTCTGGTTCGGCTGTGCGTAAAAGTATGTTTAATCATCGAAAGTTTTTATTCAGTTTTTCACAAGAATGGTTAACTCATGGTTATAAAGAAATTACGATTCCCGCTGCTGAAGGAGGTGGTTATAGAACCGACTCTGGAGCACTTCATATTTGGCCCCGTGGGGAGGATATGTTGATTGCCCTACCAAATTTGGATGGAAGCTTTACGGTGACTTTATTTTTACCGTATTCGAACAGCGATTTTTGTTTCGATAATTTAACTACTCCTGAAATGGTGCTCACTTATTTCAACCAAGAGTTCCCAGACGCAGTTGCATTGATGCCAAATCTCGTAGATGAATTTTTTGAAAACCCGACTGGCTCACTAGGCACCATTAGATGTTCTCCTTGGAATAGCTACGGAAAAACATTGCTCATGGGAGATGCTGCTCATGCTATTGTTCCATTTTATGGGCAAGGAATGAACGCCTCTTTTGAAGATGTAGTTGTATTTGACGAGGTAATGGAAAAACATCAGGGTGATTGGAAAGCTACTTTCAGTGCATATGAAAAAGCTAGAAAAAAAGATACCGATGCTATTGCCACTTTAGCAATAGACAATTTTCATGAGATGAAAGAGCATACAGCTAGCCCTTTATTTCAGAAAAAAAGAAAACTAGAAACTGCATTCGAAGCGGAATTCCCATTAGACTATAACAGCAAATATTCTTTAGTAACTTTTAATGAAAACATCAGTTATAGCGAAGCCATGAGAAAGGGGCGTGCACAGGACAAAGCTATTTTAAACCTTATTGACGATGGCAAATTACTTAACACCATGAGTCTAAAAGAAAAATTACAACTGGTACAACAAGAAACCGCATCCATTTTACATGATGATGAAGTAATTGGCAGTTTATAATTGCTTCTGAATGGAACAAATACAATCAAACAAGCATGACAAATAAAAGTAGATTAGTAGAAGGAAAAGCTAGCCCAAGAGGTGCATATCCACATGTAAAGCGTGTTGGGGATTTTATATTCGTGAGCGGTACAAGTTCCCGATTGGCAGATAACTCTTTTGCAGGCGTACATCAAATAGATGAAATGGGCACTATGCAATTGGACGTTCGCGAGCAAACCCGAGCCGTTTTAGAAAACATCAAAGATTACTTAGCCACTGAAGGAGCTACTATGGAAGACGTAGTAGACGTAACCAGCTTCTTAGTAAACATGAATGATTTTGCTGGCTATAACGAAGTTTATGGTGAATTTTTTAACAAAGAATCTGGACCAACAAGAACTACAGTGGCCGTGCATCAATTACCACATCCAAATTTGGTAGTAGAAATTAAGGCAATGGCTTATAAAAGAGTGAATAATTAGAAAAGGCGTAATATCATATGAGGTTCATTAAAAGGCTATTGTGTTTTTGTTTTCTAGCAACAAGCATTCTTTGTGTTGCGCAAGAGGAAGAAACAGATTATTTAATCAATAAAGCACCGTTTACAATTGGAGAAACAGTAACTATATTTTCTAAAATTTTGAATGAAGAACGGGTTTTAAACATCTATTTACCCAATGCTTACGATGCCTCTAAAGACAAAAGATACCCTGTTATTTATCTATTGGATGGATCGACAGATGAAGACTTTATTCATATTGCTGGTTTGGTACAGTTTGGATCGTTCTCTTGGATTAATATGATTCCCGAAACCATTGTGATTGGTATTGCCAATGTAGATAGGAAACGTGATTTCACCTACCCTAGTAACAACGAAAGAGACAAAAAAGAATTCCCCACCACAGGAGGTTCTGAAAAATTTATAGATTTCATCCAAAATGAATTGTTTCAATTTATTGAAATTGAATACCAAGTTTCCAAAGAAAAAACCATTATTGGGCAATCCCTTGGAGGGCTTTTAGCTACTGAAATTCTACTAAATAAACCAGAGCTTTTCGACAACTATATTATTGTGAGTCCCAGCCTATGGTGGGACGACGAATCTCTTTTAAAGAAGACTATTAATCTGAAATCTGCACCAAAATCTATATACGTAGCAGTTGGAAAAGAAGGAGAGATTATGGAGCGTGTGGCTAACGAATTGCACCTAAAATTAAAAGAACTCTCACTACCCAACACCAAGTTATTCTATAAATTTTTAGACGAACAAAATCACGGTGATGCACTCCATTTGGCTGTTTATGATGCCTTTGAAAAAATATTTCGCAAAAAACAAAAATGACATGCAGAAAATCCTAAATTATATCGACGGAAATTATTGCGAACCGATTACTGGAGAATGGCTAGACAATTACAATCCAAGTGATGGAAGGGTGTACTCAAAGATTGCACATAGTACTTCAGAAGATACTGATGCTGCCTATACTGCTGCCAAGAATGCATTCCCAGAATGGTCTAATACCACCATTGAAACTCGCAGTCGTATCATGCTTCGGATAGCTAATCTTATTGAGAAAAATTTAGATCGTTTGGCTGAAGCCGAAGCCAAAGATAACGGCAAACCACTTTCTCTAGCAAAAACGGTAGACATCCCAAGAGCATCCAGTAATTTCCGTTTTTTTGCTAATGCCATTACTCAATTTTCAAGTGAAGCACACGAAAGTGTTGGGTTGAACTCTATGAATTTCACATTACGGCAACCCATTGGTGTTGTAGGTTGTATCTCGCCTTGGAATCTACCTTTATATTTATTTACTTGGAAGATTGCTCCAGCTATTGCTGCTGGCAATACTGTAGTTGCAAAACCAAGTGAGGTAACTCCAATGACCGCCTATTTACTTGGTGAAATTTGCACAGAAGCTGGCTTACCAAAAGGAGTTTTAAATATCGTACATGGCATGGGACCTACTGCTGGACAGGCTATTGTGGCGCACCCAAATATTAAAGCAATCTCT